>DASPKB010000130.1:0-3536 GCA_035628315.1 Gemmatimonadales bacterium
GCCGCCAGATATCGAGCGCCATACCGGGCTCAGTGGTGGCCACATATTTCAGGGGGAGTGTCTGCCGGAGTACATGTGGGACGGGCGGCTCAAGCCGCGGACCCCGATGACTGGTGTCTTCCTGTGCGGAGCGGGAACCTACCCCGGCGGAAGCGTCATCGGGATCAACGGCCGAAACGCTGCTATGGAAGTGCTGCGCGACGGGCGCCGCTAGACGCGCTTACGGCGTGTACGCCTGATTCGCGTTGCCTTCGCCCGATCCCTCCACATCAGTGCCGCCGACAGCCAGGATATGGGCCTGACCATCGTGGATGATCTTGGCGGCTGCGAGATCACCGCGCCCAGCGCCAGGCAGCGGCGCCTTGATGCTCCAGGTGTTGGTTGCCGGGTTATACGCCTCATTCATACCCTGCCGCTCGCCCGGCTCGACGTTGTTTGCGCCGATCACGAAGAGCTTGCCTTGCAGCACCGCCGCGGCTGCCCCGGAGCGCGCCGTGGGCATCGGCGCCAGGGTGCTCCAGGTGTTGCTGACCGGATCGTAAACATCCAACCGGTTCGAAACCCGGCCGCTCCAGTTCCTGCCGCCCGCCACGTAGAACTTGCCGTTGATCACGCCGCCCGCCCCGCCGACATGGGCCGACGGCGCCGGGGGGAGGTTGCCGGTCCAGGTGTTCGTCACCGGATCGTAGCGGAAGAGGCGGGCGGAGGCCCCGTGGGCGCAGTCGCCGCACGACCCGGCGAGGACATACAGCTTGCCGTTGATCACTCCGGTGACGCCCTGAGCCACTCGCTTGGGCATGTCGGCTTTTCTGGTCCAGGTGTTTCGGGTGGGGTTGTACTCGTAGAGGTGGTTGACCGGTCCACCCATCCCGGTCGACGGATCCTCGACGATACCACCCGAGTGATACAGCTTGCCGTTGATGGTTCCCGCCCCATTCGCGAGCATCACCGGCACAGGAAGGGGCGCCTTGGTCGACCAGCTGTTGGTGGCAAAGTCGTACGCCTCGACCGAGGACGTCACGCCGAAAAAGGGATCGAAACCCCCGATGGCGTACAGCCGCTCGCGGCCGTCCTGCTTGATCACTCCCGCAGCCGGGTGCCATCGCGACGTAGGCATCGGAGCCTTGGTGGTCCAGGTTCCGGCGGCCGATGCGACAGACTGCTCGGCTGTCGGCGCAGGTGAAGAATCGGTTGGGTTGGTAGATGCCGGATCGCAGGCGACGAGCAGCACCGCAACTCCGGAGAGAAGCGCTGAAGACGACCACATTCTGTTGTTCATGAGATCCCCCTGGTGGAGGCGACTCGAGGGCAGTTCGAGTACGCCTTCTACTAAGATGCTGCCTGAAATCAAGACAAAGTCAAGAGGGGTGAAGCGGGCAGCGACATGGGACCGAAGTTCAGTTTATACTGGGACTTATATTGCCATTCCCGAGTGACTGCCGTCACCGCAGGCAGATGACCTAGACCGTAACTACGATCCCGATCCCGTCACCGGACGCTTATGAGCGACGACCTGCTGAACCTCTTTCTGAGCACAACCGAAGACTACGGCATCATCCTGCTTGGCCCGGACGGAAGGATCACCCGCTGGAGTCGGGGAGCGGAGCGACTCTTCGGGTACGCTCCACACGAGGTGGAGGGTTCCTACGCCCACCACCTGTTCGTGCCGCCCGACCGCCAGGCCGGCGTGCCGGAGGTGGAGCTTCAGGTCGCCAGGGATCAAGGGCGTTGCGAAGACGAGCGCTGGCATGTGCGCAAGGACGGCAGCCGGTTCTGGGCTTCGGGGGTGATGATCTCGCTCCGCGAGAACGGCGACCTCCGGGGCTACGCCAAGGTGATTCGGGACTTCACGGAGCGGCGCCGGTTGGACGAGGCCGTGCGGCAGACCCAGAAGCTCGAGAGTGTCGGCGTGCTTGCCGCCGGCGTAGCCCATGACTTCAACAATGTGCTCACCGCCATTCTCGGCAACGTGTCGCTGGTGCGGCGCCGCCTTGCAGCGGTGAACGTGGATGGCCGGATCGACGAGCTGCTGCAGGCGGCAGAGCGCGCCGGCAATCGCGCGGCGGATCTCGTCAAGCAGCTGCTTAATTACGCCGGTAAAGGGCGCCGGGAGATTCGCCCCGTAGATGTCTGCCAGGTAACCCGCGATGCATTGGCCATCGTGCAGGCGTCGGTATCCAAGAAGATCACGATCAGAAGCGATGTACCGGAGGACTGCCCCTCGAGCAAAGCGGATGTGGGGCAGCTGCAGCAGCTGGTCCTGAACCTGGTTCTCAATGGAGCCGAGGCCATCGGGGAGGGACATGGCGAGGTGAGGGTCCGAGTGAGAGTTCGGGAGGTGCCGGAGGAGGAGCTCAAGAGCCGGTACTCGGGATTTTCCCTCAGAAGCCGTCCGTACACCGAGCTCGAGGTGCGGGATAACGGCGTCGGGATGGATGAGCAAACCCTCCGGCAGATCTTTGACCCGTTCTTCACCACCAAGTTCATGGGTCGAGGTCTGGGCCTTGCTGCGGCCCTCGGGATCGTCCGGAGTCATGGAGGCGGCATCACCGTTGACAGCGAGCCAGGCAAGGGAACCACGTTCACCGTACTGCTGCCCTCCGAGCAGGAGACCGAGGTGCCCATGTCCCTGGCAGAGTCCATTACCGAATCGGCCAGGGGTGAAGGGCTGGTGCTGGTTGTGGATGACGAGATCGGAATTCGGACTCTGATTCAGGCCACTCTGGAAGATCTGGGATACACGGTGCTGACGGCAGAGCACGGAGCTCAGGCCCTGGAGCTATTCGACCGGAGCAGCGAACCCATTATTCTGGTGTTGCTCGACCTGGTGATGCCCGTGCTCGACGGCGCCGAAACCGCTGCCGCACTGCAGGAGCGAAATGGCGAGCTTCCCATTCTGATGATGAGCGGGATCGGCGACGACAATGCCTTACGGAAGTTCGGTCAGACGCGAATTGCCGGGTTTGTGCCGAAGCCGTTCGCGCCCGACCAGCTGGCTCAAGCCATTGCCATCGCCCTCCGGCATACGGGCGCCTGGGTTGGAAAGGACCGCCGCATTGGCAACGAGTCGGAGTACGCCGGACCTGATCGCCGTGCCGAGGAGCCGGTTACCGCAGAGAAAAGCTCCTCAGCTACCCGCACTCACGCGTGATTCCTCGCGGATCCAGGTCTCGATTTGCTCGCGCAACATGGCCAGGGGCACGGCCCCGTTTTCCAGAACCCGGTCGTGAAATTCCCTGATAGCGAAGCGCGACCCTAGCCGTTTCTCCGCGTCCTCCCGCAATCGCTCGATCTCCAACCGCCCTATCATGTAGGCTGTAGCCTGCCCCGGATCCGCGATGTAGCGGTCCACCTCGGATTCGATGTAGTCTCGCGGCTCAGGCACATGGGCCAGCATGTAGTCGATTGCGCGTTGCCGGGACCAGCCCAGCACGTGAAGCCCCGGATCTACCACCAGGCGAGCCGCCCTCAACGCCTGGCCCCCGGCCGCATCGCCCAGGCGGTCGAGGTCCGACGAGTAGAGACCCATCTCGTCG
>DASPKB010000131.1:0-3013 GCA_035628315.1 Gemmatimonadales bacterium
GAGCTCACGCCCGACTACCTGCTGAGCAACTCGTTTGGGTTCGGCGGCATCAACGCCGCCCTCCTCTTTCGGCGGGCGGAATGAGTTCGTAGATTCGCGGCGCAACCGGCAGCACGTAGGCAATCCCAACAACAAAGGAATGGCGCAATGCCTTCGCTCGCACGCCGTCTGACCGCCGAGGCCCTCGGCACGTTCGGTCTGGTGTTTGTGGGAGCCGCTGTCGTGGTAGTCAATGGAGGGTTTCCCAACAGCGGCATCGGTCTGCTCGGTATCGCACTGGCGCACGCCATCGTGCTGTCGGTCATGGTCAGTGCCACCATGACCATCTCGGGAGGACACCTCAACCCTGCTGTTACACTGGGCCTGCTTACCACCCGCCGAATCGATCCTGCATCGGCGGGGGCGTATATCGCCGCTCAGCTCGCGGCCGCCGCACTTGCAGCACTTCTAGTCAAGGCGCTGTTCCCGCCAAACGCCGTCCGCGAGGCCCTGCTCGGCGTACCCGTCATTGCCAGCTCGGTGTCACTGGGGCAGGCCATCGGCCTGGAGGCGGTCCTCACGTTCTTCCTGATGTCTGCCGTCTATGGCACGGCAGTGTCCCCCGATGCTCCCCGTGTGGCCGGGTTTGGTATTGGGTTGGTGCTGCTGTTTGACATTCTGGTGGGTGGGCCGCTCACCGGTGCGGCCATGAATCCGGCGCGCGCCTTTGGTCCGGCCCTGGTGTCAGGGCACTGGTTGGGCCATCTGGCGTACTGGATCGGACCTATTCTGGGAGCCGTGGCGGCAGCGCTGCTCTGGGAATACGTGCTGCTTCCCCGCACTCCCAATCGGCGGCGGAAGACCGACTGACCAGCGAAGTTCGAGCGGGAGCTGCTCTCACGCGCTCCCGCTCGCACTCTCCTAGCCGCCGATCGGCTTGCCGACCTTCGCGAGCCTCCTTGCCTTGACCCAGAGCCGTACCCAATAGCCGAGCAGAATCAGAGCGGCAACTATGTAGGCAGCGGCCATGTATTCGCCATTGCTCGGTGGCTCAGGTGGCATGTCGTGCGTCCTCCTGTGCCTCATCCGCGAGCGCGATACCATACCGGGTGGTGACCAACCCCAGGTACAGCAGCGTGAAGACTACGGTGGACACCAGGAGCGTTCGGAGCATTTCCGGCGGAAGCGAAGGCGCGCTGGGCTTGAGCACGATGGGCTGCGGATGCAACGTGCGGAACAGATAGACACTCAGGTGAATGAACGGCACCAGCAGCATGCCGAGAATCCCGACCACCGCACTGAAACGAGCGCGCTCCGCCGGGTCGTGTACCGCGGCGCGGAGCGAGAGATACCCTATAAAGAGGAAGAACAGGAACAAGGTAAGCGTGAGCCGGGCATCCCAGGTCCACCAGGTACCCCAGATCGGCTTTGCCCAAATAGGCCCGCTCGTCAGCATAACGGCGCTGAACGCGACGCCGACCTCCGCAGACGCCGCGGCGAATCGATCCAGCCGGGTGTCATGAAGCCAGAGATACATCAGGCTGGCTATACCGACTAGGGAGAAAGCCAGCAATGCGCTCCAGGCTGCCGGCACGTGGATGTAGAAGATCTTCTGGGCCAGCCCCTGCCGGGCTTCGACCGGGGTATACGCCAGCGCTATCAGGTAGACCACGGCGAGGCCCACAAAGGCGACGGCACTCAGCGCGAGTCCCCGTCGCACCACCCGGAAGGGATCACCAGGTGCTGGGAGTCTTGCGTTCACTCGTCCACCACGGCGGTAAAGGCGAGGGTACAGAGAGTCACAAAAACGACATCATAGAAGGCGAGTAACCTAAGCCAGCCCCACATCTCACTCAACGGACGATCGGCGAGCAACCGCGAAGTCACCTGCACGGCCCCGATCAGGGGCGGAACCATGAATGGCAGCAGCAGCACCGGCAGCATCAGCTCGGCGAAGCGGGTCCGCACCGCCATCGCGCTGAAAATCGTGCCTACGGCTACGAACCCTACCGTAGCCAGCGCGGTTACTCCCAGCACCCCCGGCAACTGCGGCCAGATGCTCACGTTGAAGAACAAGATGAATAGCGGCAGCGTGACCAGCTCCACCGCACCGACGAATGCCAGGTTAGCCAGGAGCTTGCCGATGAACAGCGCCTCACGCGGGACTGGCGCCAGGAGAAGCCCATCCAAGGCGGAGTTCTCCCGCTCCACGCTAAATGCGCGGTTCATGGCTACCATCGCTCCGAGCGCGAAAGTCACCCAGAGCACGCTGGGAGCCAGATCGCTTACCGCGATCACGGTGGGGTCCCGGGCAAAGTTGAACACCACCAGCACAAGGGCGGCGAAAACCAGAGCAGAGAGAAGCGCAGTCCTGCTCCTGAGCTCGGCCCGGATATCCTTGGCTGCAATCGCGAGGCTCAATCGCACGGAGCTAGGCACCTGTCATCTCCCGGTAGCGAGGCAGAAATGTCTCCAGAGAACCGGAACGCGGCTCGTTCGCTCTCCAGCGTCCTTGAACCAGCACCGCAACCCGGCTGGCGAGCTCCCAGACTTCGTCGAGATTGTGAGTCACGAAGACCACTCCGGCGCCCTGCGACAGACGACTCTTCAGTTCGGCACGCAGGCGTTCCGCTCCCGACGGATCCAGTGCGGTGAACGGCTCGTCCAAGAGAATGAGCCGCGGGCGATGCAGCAGTGTGCGGGCCAGGGCGAGCCGTTGCAGCAAGCCGCGGCTCAAGCTCCGGGGCAGCACATCCGCCCGCTCGCCGAGCCCGGCTGATTCGAGCGCGCTAGCCGCAACGTCCTGCGGCCGCGGAAGGCCGTAGAGGCGTGCCGTAAACACCAGGTTCTCCAGCACGGTGAGGTCATCGTAGAGCAGGGACTGATGGGATAGAAGACCGATGGAGCGGCGGACATGATGCGCGCCCCGGCTCAGCGGCTGGCCCAGAACTCGAATTTCACCCTCGTCTGGTCGAAGGAGACCCGCGAGGAGCCGAAGCAGCGTGGATTTCCCGGCTCCGTTCGGACCAATGAC
>DASPKB010000132.1:0-5955 GCA_035628315.1 Gemmatimonadales bacterium
CATCGATGAAGGCCGGAGCCAGCGCGAGCCGCTGACTCCCCCACATCGAGTTGGCAATCTCCATCTCGGTGCTGCGATCCAGGCCGAGCAGCAGCTCGATTATGTCCTTGTAACCCTGATTGATCTCCGCCTCAGTCAGACCCGTCAGCCGCAGCGCGGACTGCATGCTGTCGAAGGTTTCCCCGCCGGCGCCGCTCAACGCCATTCCAAGCGCCATGCCCGCACTGAGCGGCGAGAGAAATACGTTGGAGTCGGCCGGCTGCGTCCGGGTGACCTCCCGCAGCAGATCGAAAGCAAACGCATTGGACGCATCGATTATCCGGAGCTCGGCGGTCGAAAGTGGCCTGGGCAGTGCGGTCAGCAGCGGGGGCAGATCGTCGTTGCCGAAGGGTGATCCGCAAGCAGGGAGGAGCAGGAGAAGCAACAGAGCGAGACGGCGGAGCGGGCGTTGCATCGGGAAACCCTCAGTGACTGTCACTTCCCCATAATGCAGAAGCCGTACCGGGTTTCAGCGTGGCTACTCCTTTGTTCTACTTACCTCAGGTTTGCCGCAGGTGACGTTTCGGCCACACGGGTGACACTCCGTTACGCGTCCGAGCGACACGTTGCGCGAAGTCGTCAGGCCACCGAAATCCGTCTGTAGCGGGCGTTCACCAGCTCGTAGACCCCGTACGCCACCAGGCCGAATGCCACGACCATGAAGGGCCAGCGCCCCAGGTTCGCCAACGCACGCAACGATTCTCGCAGACCTCCCGCCTCGGCCGCATCGTGGTGCAGAACTGCCCGCGTCAGAAAAAATCCGATGAAACAGAAGACGACGCCCCGCGCAGCGATGCCGAACCGACTCACTCCCAGAACCCACCGACTAACATTGTTCGGCAGCTCCCCCAGATGCAGGTGCCGCTGCATCTTCGGAGTCCACGCGCGATAAAACTGGTACGCCCCGTAGCCGGCGATGTAGGCGGCAGCGATAGTGACCAGCAGCTCTCCAGCGGGCAGGTCGAAGGCGCGCGCGGTCCACTCTCGTGCCTGGTCGCTGCCGGCCCCGGCTCGCTCGTGCAGGGCGAAGCGGAAGGCAGTCAGCGCCAGCGCGCCATGGAAAAGACCCCGCAGGAGGAACCCGGCTCTAACCGCCAAACCTTTCCAGCCGGTCCCGCGTCGTTCCGGATCCACTATCGCCTCCACCACTCGCCACACCCCATAGCCCAGCAAGCCCAGCGCAACGACGAGCAGCAGCACACGGCCGTAGGATACGTGGTGCACTTCCCGGAGGGCTCCGTGAGTGTCGGTGACCTTGCCGCCCGGCCCTACGGCTGCCTGCGAAGCGAGATATCCGACCGTGATGTAGAGCAGCCCTTTGGCGGCATAACCCACCCGAGCGAGGCGCTCGATCCAGGGGGCAACGTTGTCGGTTGGATTCATGGGAAGAAGGTAACGCCGAACCAGCGGAGGAGCAGCGGGATACCGTCGATTTGGCCCACTTGACGGCCACTTGACCCGCCTGCGCGAGCCTAGATTTATCAGTGCGGTACAACCTTAGGAGAATCATATGCGTCAGACCCGGTGCTTCGAGCTCCGACATCATCCTGCTTCGCTTCTTCTTCTCGCCATGGTCCTGGGTACAGCTGGCTGCGGCGATCCGCCGGTAGCTCCGGAGGCTGGTGCGCCGAACGCGGCTTCCGCCCTTCAGGCCACGGCGGTGCTGTCGTTCCGCCAGATCAGCGTCGGGACGTATCACAGCTGCGGCGTCACCTACGAGAACCTGGCGTATTGCTGGGGCAATAATGGGATGGGTCAGTTGGGCAACGGGGTCACGAACACGCAAAGCACCAATCCGGTCCCGGTTACAGGCGGACTGCAGTTCCAAATGGTGAGCGCGGGGGGCGGCCAAGGCGGCCATACCTGCGGCGTCACCACCCAGAACCAGGTCTACTGCTGGGGTAGCAACAACCGCGGGCAACTGGGAGACGGTTCCTTTCACTTTCGCTCGACGCCTGTTCTGGTGAGTGGGCAGCCGCCCTTGAGTCTCCGCTTTCGCTCCGTGAGCGCGGGATTCGTGCACACCTGCGCGATCCATTTGTCCGACTCCGCCTGGTGCTGGGGCAACAACGGCGACGGCCGGCTGGGCGACGGCACCACGAATGAGCGCGTGTGGCCGACCCCGGTTCAGGGTGGACTGTTATTCCGGAGGATAGCGGCCGGTGGCTTTCATACTTGCGGCGTTACCACCGAATCCCGGGCCTACTGCTGGGGACAGAACGAGCAGGGGCAGCTGGGGGATGGCACCGTCGCCACCCGACTGAAGCCGGTTCCGGTGGCCGGCGGGCGCAGCTTCCGTTGGGTGACCACCGGCTCCGCCCGCATCTCCTTCAAGTGGCAGTCTGCCTCATGCGGGATCAGTGCCGGTCAGGCCTACTGCTGGGGCAGTAACCTTCACGGGCAGTTGGGCGACGGCACTCTGACCCGGCGGACCCGTCCGGTTGCGGTGAAGGGTGGACTCAGCTTCGCGCAGGTGAACACTGGGGGTGGCCACACTTGCGGCGTGACCTCGAGCAATCTGGCCTACTGCTGGGGATGGAATGGGAGGGGACAGCTGGGTGACGGCAGCAACACTGAACGCACCCGGCCTGTACGCGTGGCCGGTGGGATTTCATTCCGCGCGGCCGCTGTCGGCGGTGGGGACGGAGGCCACAGCTGCGGTCTCAGCACGGCCAACCGGGCGTTCTGCTGGGGATTCAACGCGTTCGGGCAACTAGGCGACGGCTCCACGATCAACCGTTCGCGTCCGGTAGCGGTGCTCGGGCCCAGCTGAGCCGGCTCAGGTCCCCCAAAGACCTCACACCGGCACCCCCGCCGCTTAGGCGAGAATACCGGTGTGAGGGACTGGTGCTCCGAAGGCGCTGAGCGCCCCGGAAGTTCTCAGGTAGTCAGGACGGTGCCGTACCGGGCGAAGTCATCCAGAATGCGCCCGGTTCCCCGGACCACTGACGTTAATGGATCCTCATCCATCCGTACCGGCAACCCGGTCTCGTCCATCAGCCGCTGATCCAGTCCGCGGATCTGGGAGCTGCCGCCGGTGAGCATGATCCCGTGCTCCAGGACGTCGCTGGCCAGCTCGGGCGGCGTCATCTCCAGCGCCCGGCGAACCGCATTGACGATGTGGGAGACCGGCTCCTGGATGGCGTCCCGCACCCCACGGGAGTCGATCCGGATGGTCTTGGGCAGGCCGGACACGAGGTCGCGACCCTTCACGTCCATTTCGCCCTCCCGCTCCAGGGGGACGGCCGATCCCAGTCCGATCTTGATCCGCTCGGCGGTGGGCTCCCCGATCAGCAGGCTGTAGGTCTTCCGCATGAACTGAACGATCGCCTGATCCAGCTCGTCGCCGCCGGTCCGGATCGAGGCGTCGCACACGATGCCGGACAGGGCGATCACCGCGATGTTGGTGGTGCCGCCGCCGATGTCGATGACCATGCTGCCGACCGGCGTCTCGACCGGCAGGCCAACCCCGATCGCCGCCGCCATCGGCTCGGCCACCATGAAGAGCCGCTTCACGCCGGCCGACTGGGCCGAGTCGCGCACCGCCCGCTTTTCCACCTCGGTGATGCCCGAAGGGACGCAGACGATGACCGTGGGCTTGACCCGGAGGATCGTGCGGTCGATGACCATGCGCAGGAAGTGCCGGAGCATCTTCTCCGCCACATGGAAGTCGGCGATCACTCCATCCTTCATGGGCCGCACCGCCAGCACCCCTTCCGGAGTCCGGCCCAGCATCCGCTTTGCCTCGAGACCTATGCCGAGGATGTTGCCGGTCGCCTGATCGATGGCCGCCACCGAGGGCTCGTTCAGGACCACCCCTTCGCCCTTGACGAAGACAAGGGTATTTGCCGTGCCGAGGTCTACTGCGAGCTCGCTGGCAGGACGCCAGGATTTCCGCTTGGCCAGCTGTCCGTTCCGGGCCCGGGCATCAGTGAAGAACGCCTTGGCCGATGCGACGGCGGGGTTGATATCGATCGCGACAGTCACGGTTGGAGGTCCCTTCTGCTGGGTTGCCTGAGCCTGGGTGGCCTTGCATATGGCCGCGACGGTTGCGTTTCACCCCACGGGGTTGAACGGTCTCCGTCCGCCACGTTGACGATCAGATTGTGAGTTTGTCAGAGAGAGAGACAGCACATCCGGCGAGATGATGCGTCGCTCAGGCCCGCAAGGCGGTGCAAATAACGATCCACAATCAGCCCATGATTGCGAGCGTGCCGAGCGCCGGACGGCCGACCGCGGTGTCGCCCTGAATGCGGACGCGACGCCCGGCCTCCTCCGGGCTCAGACCCTTGGAGAACAGTTTCCATGCGGTCTCCTGATCCATAGTTACCCGGGCGTGCGGCTCGGGAGTGCGGCCGCTGTGGAGCGTCCAGCTGCCGGAGCCCCGCGTCAGGGTCCAGACTCCGCCGGCTCCACCCGTGATCTCGATCTCAACGGCCGTGCCCGGGGGTGCTTCGACCACCATATAAGTGAAGGGGAGGGCCCGCACGAAGATGTCGAGCGCGGGGTAGAGCCATTGCCGGGCAGTCAGACCGGCGGCTCCTACCGCCTCGCGGATCTGCTGCTGGTGCAGCCAACGCTCGGTATACTCCCGCCCGATGTCGAACCAGTTAGGGGAGTGCTCCTCCCCGGCCCAGGCCACGCCGAACCTCGCCGGCCCCTCCGGGTCTAGCGAGCTGAAGTAGCGGTGCAGCTGGGGCTCGGTGAAGTCGAGAAGGTCCATCAATACAGCGGGACTCAGCCGCCGGCTGGCCACGATCCAACGGGCGTTCAGGTCGTTGAGGTAGGCGACCAGATCAGCGTAGCCGGTGATGGGCCGGTCCGGTGTGGAATCAAGCCGATCTCGTCCGAACGAGAGCCGCCGGAGACAGCCGTCGACCAGATGGGCCACGATGTCCTTCACCGACCAGAGCGCGCACGCGGTGGGCCTGCTCCAGTCGCCCGGAGAGAGACCCCGTAGCAACGTCATCAGCTCGGTGTAGAGACCGGGAAAGAGCGGCGCGAGATCGACCGCCGCCAGCGGCGTCAGGCGAGAGGGCGGACTCATGGTGACGCTACGCCGATGCACACGTCGTTGACCCCTCTTTCACACAGGATGATATTTCGCCGACTCTGCGGGTCAGTAATCGTCGAGAAGACGTCTTCAGCGAGGAGTTGTCATGGCGTTCACCCTTCCCCCCCTTCCGTACGACTACAATGCGCTGGAACCGCACATCGATGAGCAGACGATGCGGATCCATCACGACAAGCACCACGCCACGTACGTGAACAATCTCAATGCCGCCCTGGAACAGCACCCGGATCTGCAGAACAAATCGATCGAAGAGCTGCTCGCCGGGGTGGAGAAGCTGCCCGAGGCGATCCGGACGCCGGTGCGCAACAACGGCGGCGGCCATGCGAATCATACGATGTTCTGGGAGATGATGGCTCCCGGTGGCGACAAGCAGCCGGCTGGCGAGCTTGCCTCCGCCATTGACACCGCATTCGGTGGCTTCACCGCCTTCAAGGAACAATTCGCCAAAGCGTGTACCGGCCGGTTCGGCAGTGGCTGGGGCTGGCTGGTCGCCGATCGCAGTGGCCGCCTGTCGATTGAAAGCACGCCCAACCAGGACACACCGCTCATGAGCGGGAAGATCCCGGTCCTTGGCTGCGATGTCTGGGAGCACGCGTACTACCTCAAATACCAGAATCGCCGTCCCGACTACATCAACGCGTGGTGGAACGTAGTCAACTGGACCGATGTCGCACGCCGGTTCGAGACGGCAAGGAGCCGCGAAAAGGCCATGCGGTGAGCGCCTGACGGAGGGTGTGGCGACGATCCGGATAAACCGCCTGCCGCTCGCGGCGCTTTGTATCGGCTTCCTGGCCATCGCCGGGTGCCGCATCGAAGACCATACTCCCACCGGTACCCGCCGC
>DASPKB010000133.1:0-5069 GCA_035628315.1 Gemmatimonadales bacterium
TTCATCGGTGAATGCCGCTACGGCGACTGCCGCCACATGACTGAGCCGGGCTGCCGGATGCAGGCCGCAGCCGAGCAGGGGGAGATCCAGGCCGACCGGCTGGAGAGCTACCGGATTCTGCTGCAGGAGCTGGAGAGCGCGCCCGCGGAGTGGGAATAAGGGCGGGTACTTACGCCTTCCTGGTCCACCGGTTCTCGTCCCGGGTTTCCACCTTTTCCATCATCCGCTCGAATGCTTCCTCCAGGTCGATCCTTTCGCGGTTGGCCATGCAGATCAGCACGAACAGGACGTCGGCCATTTCCATCGCAAGGTCGCTGTCGGGCTCGTCGAGCTTCTTGGTTTTTTTCCCGAAACGGTGGTTGACCTCGCGCGCCAGCTCTCCCACTTCCTCTGCCAGCCGGGCAAGGTTGGTCAGCGGATCGAAGTAGCCTTCCTCAAACTGAGCGATCCAGGTGTCGACGCGGGCTTGAGCTTCTCTGATGGACATGCTGGCCGCGGTCGTCAGTCGTCTCTTGCCGGTCTCACCGAACGCTCGTCTTTGGACGCGCCGCGGCGCTCGCTTCGCGAGCGGAAGACTGGCGACCGGCAACGGTCGGCTTCTCCAACGCCGAAATGAGGGCCTTACAGAAGACCCCCAGATCCGCCGGCGTTCGGGACGAGATCAGATTCCCGTCCACGACGACCGGACTGTCCTCCCAGATCATTCCGGCGTTCACCAGGTCGTCCTTGATGGCTCCGACGCTGGTGCCCCGCTTTCCGCGTACGATCCCCGCAGAGATCGGGACCCAGCCGGCATGGCAGATGAAAGCGACGGGTTTTCCCGCCCCGTATATCTCGCGGGTAAGCTGGAGCAGCCTGGGGGATCGCCGCATGATGTCTGGCGCGTAGCCTCCGGGGATGACCAGCCCGTCGAACTCGTCGGCGGAGATTTCTTCCACCGATGTGTCAACCGTGAGGGGATAGCCGCGTTTGCCTTGGTAGGTCTTTTCACCGGTACCGGCCACTACGGTCCGGGCTCCTTCTTCCTCCAGCCGGATCTTGGGATACCAGAGCTCCAGGTCCTCATAAAGCGGACCGGCGAAGAAGAGGACGGTTCTGTCGTGCAGCGTCATAAGAAACTCGAAATTTGGGGATCTGCTCGGAACTGGAGCAAAGTATACGGTGCGGCACCCGGTAGCACACGCGCAGCAAACGCCGGCCGAGGTCAGTATGGTGACGGAATGTGATCAGCGTCATGGCACGAGACCAGTTTACGTACCTAGATGATCGTTCCTGAATGCCTGTTGACAGCCCTGACTGCATGGCTTTGACACTCGGCACTAACGACCTACCCCCCTGAGGTGCTACAATGACCAACCGTATTAGGCTCCTGGGAGTAGCCATTCCTACGGCGCTCCTGCTCGCAGCGTGTTCCGACGACCCAGCGGCTCCCCCTGCTACACCCGAAGTGAATTTCCACGAGATAAAGGTCAAGTGTGACTTCTTCACCGGCGGCGGGTTCGTTGGCACGTCCGGCTCGAAGATCACTTTCGGTCTGCACGCCGGCAGAAGTCGAGGCGGAACGGTGTTCGGCCATTTGACAGTCGTCAATCATGCGAGTGATACCCGCTATCAGAGTACCGAAATCACCCGGTACGGCCGGCCGGAACCGGGTTTTGTCTCCTTCCCGAGTGGTGGCGTGACTCGGATCTTCGAAGGACGAGTGCGGATAAACGGCAGTGGATCGCACCCCTTCACCGCCTACGTCAACGACAGCGGGGAGCCGGGCCGGTTCGTGGACCGGCTATTCTTCAGAGTCGCCGGGAGAGAGATCATCGTGGCCGATGTACCCGGCAGCTTGCCGGGCATGCGGCTGCTGAATGGCGGCAACCTCCAGTTCCACGCCCACTGCATTCCAGGGAACCCTCAATCCGGCAAGTAGAAAGTCGTAGTCGAGCCAGCGGCGGGCACTTCGGTGCCCGCCGTTTTTTTGTGGCTTCGGTCCCGGCGCGTATCAGTCCGCTCGGCCGCTGCCGATACTCAGGCTGTATCGGTGGAGGACTGCAGGATATGTCCACCCCGGGTGCGATCCGTTCAAAGCCACGCCACCTCTGCGAACGAAGCGGTAAGTATTGGCAGTCCGACCTGGCCGTGAATTCGCGAAATGCAGCGACCCGCCTCTCAGTCGGCCACCTAACCTGCTATGGACAAGGAACTTAGGTTCAGGCACGCGACCTGCCGTTCGGGTGCTGTCCAATAGGAGACACAGATGCGCCGAGCGAAACTGGTTTCCAGCCGCGGCTTTACCCTGGTCGAGACCATGATGGTGATAGTGGTGGCCGCGTTGCTGGTGGGCATCGCCCTCCCCCGCTTCCGGGAGCAGCGGCGGCGCTATCAGCTCGATACCGCGGCGCACCAGCTCGCGGGCGACCTCCGGCGGGCCCAGGTGGAAGCCATCAAGCGGAACCAGCCGGTCACGCTGGAACGGATCAACGATTCGACCTACAACGTGGACTTCATTGGCGACCGCATCTTCGAGGGCAGCGTGAAATTTTCGACCGGCCTCTCGGCCGACTCGGTTCGGCTGGCAGCATTCGGTCCTCCTACCACCGGCGCCCGATCGTTCGTCGTCATCCGGGACGGCGCCCAGAAGACAGTCACGGTGAGCGCCGCCGGACTGGTAACCGTCCAATGAGCCAAGCCACTGTGACTGCGCCGGCCATCCAGGGAGATGGCGGGTTCACCCTGGTCGAGATGATGATCGCCATGATCGTGCTGGTGGTCGGGCTCCTGGGAATGGCCAGCACCATGGCCACTACGACCCGGTATCAGGACCTGGCCGCGGTGCACGCCGACATGACAGCGCTCGGTGATCACAAGATCGAGCAGTTGCGCGTGGCAGCCACCTACATGACCCCCGATACCATGCAGCTCGTGATCGGCGGCTCTTTGACTGCCCCTACCGCGCTGCATGTGGACACGCTGGTTGAGCGGGGACGGACCTTTATCCGCCTCTGGGAGGTGCAGGCCGGTCCGGGCGGGTCCCGCCAGGTGACGGTGCGGGTGCGTCCCCAGGTGGACGATGCCAGGACACCGGCCCAGCTCGACTTCAACACCCTCATCCAGATCATGACGCCGTTCTAGGGATGCCCATGACCAAGCGGAACTCTCGAGGCTTCACCCTGGTCGAACTGATGATCGCGATGACCATGCTCGCGGTCGTCATGGGCGGCGTCGTCAGCACCATGACCAGTATGCAGCGAGGCTACATCCGCCAGCGGGAGGTGGCGCGGAGCGAGGACGCTCTCCGGGTAGCCGAGCTGACGATCACGAAAATTCTTCAGACCGCGGGCTCCAACCCGCTCAATATTTCCCCGCTTGCCGCCAATCCGCCGCGGCTCGAGCCGTATACCGCACCCTTCGACACCCTGCGGGTGGTGGCTGACTTCAATCCGGTGAATGGCGTTGTCACCGACTTACTCGAGGACATGGAAGTCTATGCCCTCAACGACACGCTCTTCGTCCGCTGGCAGAGTGGTGGTGCCGTTGCCCCGGTGGCCTTTCCGGTTCGGACGCTGCTGTTCCAGTACGACTCCGCCGGCACGGTCCTGAACGATCCGGTAATCATAAGACGGGCCGCCACCCGCGTGAGGGTCACGCTGGAGGCGCCGAAGCACAGAAGCACGAACCTGCTCTCGAGGAGGGACACGTGGGTCTACTTGCGCAATCGTCGCTAGCGGCGGCGCGCCGGGGTAACGGGACCGGCCGGCGGGGTCTGGCCCTGCCGAGCGCGATGTTTGCGCTGGTTGCCATTGCAGTGCTGTTGGCCGGCGTCTTCGTGTTTGCCGACCTGGCGGCCAAGTCAGTGGAGAACCGGGAGCGGGCCACCCGGGCGGTGCACGTGGCGGAGGCCGGGGTGAACCACGCCTTGGCGCTCCTCCGGGGTAACCTCAGGTCCCGAAGCTTCACCCGTATCCTGCAGGGCGCCGACGGCGCTACCAGCACCGCAACGGAGCGGGCCGACGATTCTCTCTTCATCAATTGGCCGGGATTGTCTGCCGGGGACCAGATTCCGCTGGCGGGCCAGGCCTACCAGGGTCACACCTACTTCGTGACGGTCTCGGACGATCCGGCAGACACGGACATGAACGCTAAGGCCGACATGAACGGCCGGGTGCTTATCCGGTGTCGCAGCGTCACGTCGGACGGCGCGACCGCCGAGGTAACAGCCATCGTTGGCGCGACGCCCCAGCCGGGTGTTCTCGCCGACGGAAACCTCACCCTGGGTAACTCCAACGCGATCGCCGGTGCGTGCGGAGGCGTGCACGCCAATGGTGACGTCAGCTCCAACGCCGGTGGCCCCACCGTCAGTACCCAGGTGAGCGCTACCGGAACCGTGAACGGCAACTACAGGCTGCCTGACGGCAGTCCCGCGCCGGAGCTGCAGGGCCAGGACGCCATTCCGATCCCCGACCTCAACCCGGCGACGTACTGCGCGGGCGCGGATTACAGGCTACTAGCGGGCGGCGTGGGCATCATGAACATGTCCACCGGTGCGACGACTCCCGGAAACAGTGGAGGTTGGGTCTGGGATGTCGTTCTCCAGCTCTGGAAAGGTACCGGAACGCCCCTCTTGCCCGCGGCGGGCACGTACTGCGTGGAGGGCAACGCCTGGCTCGCGGGCAGCGTCGGAAGCGCCGCCGCTCCCAAGAACCTCTCCATAGTGGCGTCGGGATCGATCAAGGTGGACGGCACGCCCTACATCCGGCCCGACCACCCTGACAATATCCTTCTTCTGGCTGGTGGTGACATCGAGATCTCCGGCAACAATACGACGGGAGTCGACAACTATCAGGGAATGGTCTACGCCGGGGCGCAGTGCGAGGCTCTGGGTAACGCGAAGATGTTCGGCCAACTGGTGTGCGCCAACGGCCCGCAGCCGATCGGGGCCATTGATTATGTCGGGCCCGGCAACGTGATATCGGGTAACTTCAATCTGAGCTCCGACTGCTCGGGGACCGTGTTCAACAAGCGCCGGGTGCTCTACTGGTATCCTCGCGTCGGAACCTGATTCCTGTAGCGTAGGGCTG
>DASPKB010000134.1:0-2938 GCA_035628315.1 Gemmatimonadales bacterium
GCAGACCCCGGAAATCTTGCTACACATTATGCGCATCGCCGTTGTTTTTGACACTCCGTACTCGGGGTGGGATCACGCCGACCACGAGCGGCAGATGCAAAAGGAAGTGGCCGCCTGGGAGCTCGATGAGCCCGAGATGGAGTACCAGGTTGCCAACGCCCTCCGCGAATGTGGTCATGAAATCCGGCTATTGGGCGTGCGCGATGACCTCGAGTACCTGGTCCGGCATCTCGATGATTGGAAACCGGATCTGGTCTTCAATGGAGCCGAGGCATTTCGGGGAGACGAGTCTCTCGAGTACCTGCTGCCGGGGCTGCTCGAGGCGGAAGGTCACCGCTATACCGGTGCGCCACCACTCGCCCTTCAGGTCACCCGCAACAAGGCCATCAGCAAGAAAGTCCTGGCATATTTCGGCATCGAGGTGCCTGGGTTCATCAGCTACCGGCTGCACGAGACTGTCGAAGGTCCGCCTCCTTTAAGCTTCCCCCTCATCGTAAAACCGCTTCAGGCCGACGCCTCGGCGGGCATCGCCAGGGCTTCCGTGGTCCAGGACGTGGTCGCGCTCGCCGAGCGAGTTGCCTTCATACATGAGCGCCATGGGCAGGGAGCCATCGCGGAAGAGTTCGTGGATGGGCGCGAACTGTACGTCAGCATCCTGGGCAATGATGACGGCATCGAGATCCTGCCGATCACCGAAATGGCTTTCGACAAGAGCAAGACTCGGCCGGAGGAGCGCATTGCCACCCAGTACGCAAAGTGGGACGAGTCCTACCGAGAGAGAAAGGGCATTCGCAACGTATTTGCCCGGCCGATTTCCAAAGCGGTGCGTGACCGGATTGAGGAGACCTGCCGGACAGCCTACCGCGCTCTCTGGCTGCGGGATTATGCCAGGCTCGATCTTCGGATCACCGAAGACGGCCGGGTCCTGGTGCTCGAGGCCAACGCCAATCCGTTTATCAGCTACGGTCATGACATGGCCAACGCGGCTGCTAAGGCAGGGCTGGAATACTGCGACTTCATCCAGCGCATCGTAGACGCCGCGGTCGCCCGATATGAGCGCACGTAGGCGCCGCCGGCCGCGAGCCTGGGCCCGGGAGGAGCGTTGCATATGCGGACACAAGGTCCAGCGCTACATGGGCTACTGCTCCTCGTGCGGACGACCGCAACGCTGGCGCGACATCGGCGGTGTGACCGGCGCCGAATGTTTCAAGTGTGGCTGGGCGGTGTCCGACACGTTCAGCACCTGCCCCTGGTGTGGCGCAAACATTCATGAGGAGGGGTACTCCAGTGAGGAGCCGCTCAAGGCCCCACGAGGTTTCCGAATGGATGCACGCTGTGACTGGGGCTGTGGGGGTGGGGTTCAGTACCCCATGCGGTTCTGTCCCTGGTGCAGCCGCCCTCAGTATTGGAATGAAGAGCGGTTTTTCGAGGGAGATTGCCCGCACTGTGGACGTGGGGTAGACGACCTGATGAACACCTGCCCCTGGTGCGGAGGAGACTCTACCGGTCGAGACCTTATCCCCCGGGCTTTGACCCGGGTTCGCCGGCTGCTGCTGGTGAGCCGGATCAAGGATTGGGGCTACCGGATCCTACTCCGTCCCGGCGTCTCGGGCGTCGATCCAAAGTATCCCAATATGGTAGAGATCGAGCAGCGTTATGTGGTCGGTAAACGCCGCCGCGACGAGATCCCCTGGACCATGCTGGTAGGTCTCATCACGCACGAGCTGGGGCACAGCTTCCTGTATCATCACTGGGAGTGGACCCGCACCCGTCAGTTCCGCCGCGCCTTCGGTGAGGTGGACAAGGCATACCGGGGCATGGACAACACCTGGGTGTACTTTCAGCGGCGCCGGATCGCCATCGCCCCGTCTAACCATGTCAGTGCTTATGCGGCCAAGCATCCGCAGGAAGACTTTGCCGAAACCTTCAGGTTTTATGTGACCCGTCGGGGGCGCCTGCGAGATCTCTTTGGCGAGTTTGGACGGAAGCGAAAAGGGGTCATTCTCTTCGAGAAGTTTCTGGTGCTGCACGACTATGTGCGCGCTCTGCGGGGGTGGGGCAACAGCTCCGGCTGAAAGCTGCGCTCCCGCCGCTACACACGAGCGTATCGGGAATCACAGACAAAGCACATGATGCGGGGCAGATTGGTTCCTCCCCCACTCGTAGGAATTTGTGCTGCGTCTTCTTGCACTCGCCGGATTAGCCGCCGCGCTATATGGCGTTGGTAGCCTGGGCTCCGAAGCAGTGCCGCTCCGAGCTGACGTCAGCCGAACCGCCCTGACCAGTCTCGGCCAGGAATACGACGAGCTCCAGCAGTGGGCCGCTGCCATTGCAGCCACGACCGACACCATGCCGCCGGGCAGCGGCGAAGCAGCTCGAGCGCTGGCTGCTCAGCTTGCCAGACTGATGCAGCCGCTGGAAGAAGATTTCGAGAACACCACGGCTGCACTCTCGACCGCACAGCTGGAGCTGGTGCTGCCGCTCTGGGAACGGATGGCTTTTGCCCATGCAGGCTTCGTCATGCTGCAGGAAGAGGCCGCGGCACTGGGCGGAGATCCCCTGCTGGAGCCCATCGAGTTGCATGAGCTGGCGACCGAGCTCTCCGCAGTGCTGGAATTCGCTGTAGAGCTACAGCGACAAATCCTGGACCAGCTCACTACTCCGGCCCCCACCACCATTCGCATCAGCTAGCCTGACTACGCCCCAGGGCGGAACAGCTGCAGGTACTGGCCGTAGCCCTCCTGCTCCAGCTGGTCCACCGGAATAAACCGCAGCGCCGCAGAATTCATGCAGTATCGCTGGCCGGTTGGGGCGGGGCCGTCATCGAAGACGTGTCCCAGGTGGCTGTTGCCCTCGCGCGACCGGACTTCCGTCCGGGACATCAGCAGCGATCGGTCGGTTCTTTCTACCAGGTTCTCCG
Source organism: Gemmatimonadales bacterium (assembly GCA_035628315.1). GTDB lineage: Bacteria > Gemmatimonadota > Gemmatimonadetes > Gemmatimonadales > GWC2-71-9 > CAVVWJ01. Next base: position 2,921 of record DASPKB010000134.1, read on the forward strand.
GCTCCAATGGTCGCGTGA
>DASPKB010000135.1:0-2862 GCA_035628315.1 Gemmatimonadales bacterium
CCTCCGCGACCAGCCGCCGGTGCTCCTCGAGCAGCCGGGCCGCCTCCGCGCGGTCGCGCTCCGCCGCGGCGAGCTGCTCCTCGAGCGCGCGCTCGCGCGCCTCGACCGCGCCGAGGAGCGCGGGCCAGGCGAACTTACGAAGAATGAGCAGTAGCGCCAGGAACACAATTACGGTCCAGATCATGAGGCCGGGCTCGACGTCGAGCGGGCCTCCGCCGGCGTGTTCCTGCTGAATCAGAGCGAGCGTCAACATGCAAACTCCTGTTTTGCCGGTTCGCTATGGGCTATGTGCTATGCGCTGTTACGTGTCCGTCGTAGCGCATAGCTCATAGCGCATAGCAAGTGTCTTCAAAACGTAATCTTCGATTGAATCAGGAAGCCGATAACCGCCACGAACAGCGCAACGCCTTCGATCAGGGCCGCCGCGATGATCATTGCGGTCTGGATCCGGGCGGTGGCATCCGGCTGGCGAGCAATGCCTTCCGTCGCCGAACCACCGATCCGTCCGATGCCGACGCCGGCGCCGAGCACCGCGAGACCAGCTGCCAGACCCGCACCGATCAAACCCAGACCGCGGCCGGTAGCGCCGGTGGCCTGAGCCGCCTCCTGCAAGAGGGCGAGCATATACAGCATAGAAGTACTCCAGCGTAACGGGAGACCGGTTCATGTTGCGCTCGCCGGGAAGTTGACCGCCTCTCCCGAAACGGCCCGCTCCAGGCGCCCGCCGGCGTCCCGCGCACGCGGAACAGCGGGCTTCGTCCGCCGACCGGCGGAGTACCTGTCTCGGCCGGTAAGAGCGCTCTCCCGACCGAGTTCTACCTAACCTTACCTGCCAACGTGCCAACCTGCCTACCTACTTACCCGCTTACTCCCTTACCCCAGTCACCGCCTAGTGCTCCGCCCGCATCAGCCCGATGAACACCGCGGTCAGCAGCGTGAACACGAAGGCCTGCAGGAAAGCCACAAACACTTCGAGCAGCATGACTCCGGTCGCCAGCAGTGACGCGCCGATACCCACGTAGTAGCTCCGGAACAGGAACGTGAGTCCCAGGAGCGCGAGGACCAGTACGTGCCCGGAGGTCATGTTGGCGAAGAGTCGCACCGCGAGGGCGAACGGCTTGGCCAGCTTGCCGATGATTTCGATCGGAGTCATGACCACCAGCAGCAGCACCTTAAGCAGTGAGCCACCGATTCCGCCGGGCAGCCCGGGAGGCAGGTAGAAGATGGTCTTCATGTATCCCTTGAAGCCAAGGGAACGCATCCCGGTCACCTCGATTACCACGAACGCCATAAGTGCGAGCGCAGCGGTGACTGCGATGTTGCTCGTGGCCGTGGCCCCCCAGGGCAGGAGACCGAGCAGGTTCATCGCCAGGATGAAGAAGAAGACCGTGAGCAGGAACGGGGCGTAGCCCTCGCCGTGATGACCAACGTTCGGCAGGACCACCTCCTGTCGCACCCAGAGCGCCATCGCCTCCATTGCACCGGCAAACCCCTTCGGTGGCCGACCGCGGGCCTGTTGCCTTGCGATTATCCGCGCGCTGGGGATGAACACCAGCGCTACCAGGAGTGCAGCGAGCACCATGTACACCATGTGCCGCGTCGGTGAGAGATCGAGATACCGGGGCTGTCCATGGGCATCGGTTCCGAGCCGGATTTTCCAGTTATCGGGGAGATGAATGATGCCGAACGGCGTCTCGACTTCGTGGGCGTTGCCGATGTGGTGGGCTATGTCTACCTGGTTGCTCGTAGCCTCGTGCTGATTTGCCGGAGCAACCGCTTCCCGGCCGGTCTCATGGGCCGGTTCCTGTGCTTCCGCGGACAACGGCAGGACCAGCCCGGCGACTGCGAGCATCCATCCTGCGGCCATACCACGAATAATTGGCGTCATGCTGACTTGGACCTGGAATGTACCTGCGCTGCCGTCACCGCTTCTACCAGGAGGAGCATCAGGAGTGTTGCCACTAATGTCATCAGGAGCGCGCCCGGCTCCCAGTGGTTCTGTTTCGAGAGCACCACTGCGGCCAGTCCAACCAGGCCGAGCCGCAACAGCATCCCTCCCACCCAAACCACCTGGAACTTCTCGGTCCCGATACTGCGTAGGGTCCACCAGCCCAGGGGTGCCTGCACCAGAAGCCCGATCAGGAAACCCGCGGCGATCTCCTCGCGCACCGCTGCGGGTGCCACCAGGGCGACCCCCAGGCCGAAGACACCCGCCGCGAGGAGACCGATGAGGTAGCGGCGGAGTGCCGTCATTCTCTGCCGTCCTTCTGCCGGAGCGACCGAATGAGCCAGTACATGGTGCCGCCGAACCCGGCGAAGGCGAAGATCACCGTAAGCAGCCCCCCGGTTTCCAACTGCCGATCGGCCCATTGACCGACCCACACGAAGATCAGCAGGCTGGCGGCCAGCTGCACACCCAGCCCTGCATACTTCACCGGTCCGGCCTCCGGCCGCCGGACGGATCAGGGGTCCTCACGGGCGCTAACCTATCCGCTTGTGAAATATTTCGCAATGTTGGTAGTAGTCGCCAGGAACCACAGTAGTTGCCCGGCCCCAGTCGATCCCGGACGTCTGAACTAGCCGCGCCGGAAGTCTGAAGCTGGCATACCTATCCCGACCCGGGTAAATCTCAGACCATGACCACTGTAGACCGCGTGACCGCGACCCAAGCCGCAGCCAACGACGACGTTCAACAGCTGGAGCGGCTGGTTGGCGCCGTCACTCGGCTCAAGAGTCAGGTAGCCCAGCGGATTGTCGGCCAGGAGGAGGTGGTCGATGGAATTCTGACTGCAATTCTGGCAGGCGGTCATGCTCTTCTCATCGGCGTACCCGGGCTCGCCAAAACCCTGATGGTGCAAACCG
>DASPKB010000136.1:0-3572 GCA_035628315.1 Gemmatimonadales bacterium
TTTCCGATCATGATGATGGCGACCACAGCGAGCAGCTTGAGGGGTTCGCTCACCACGATCGAGGGCTCGAACAGCATGCCTACGGAGACGAAGAACAACACCGAGAAGGCCTCGCGCAGGGGCAGCGACTCTTCCGCCGCCCTGTGACTCAGCGAGGATTCTCGGAGCATCATTCCGGCGAAGAAGGCGCCCAGCGCGAAGGACACGCTGAACAGCTCCGCGGCAGCGAACGCAACCCCGACGGCCGCCGAGATTACGGCGAGGGTAAAGAGCTCCCGCGAGCCGGTGCGCGCCACCGCCCAGAGCAGCTGGGGCAGTAGCCGCCGGCCCACGATCAGCATCAGGGCAACGAAGGCCGCCACCTTGCCCAAGGTTAAAGCGAGCGCGCGGCCCAGGTCGCCCGATTCCACGGTAGCTGTTGGCTGATCGCCCAGCACGCCAGCCAGCGCAGGCAGCAGCACCAGCACCAGCACCACCACCAGGTCTTCCACCACCAGCCAGCCAATGGCAATACGGCCGTTCAGGGTTTCGAGAACCCCGCGTGCCTCCAGTGCCCGGAGCAGCACCACGGTGCTGGCCACGGACAGCGACAGCCCGAACACCAGTCCCGCGCCAACGCTCCAGCCCCAGAGCATTGCAACCACAAGGGCGGATACGGTGGCGCCGGTGATCTGCACCATTGCTCCGGGAATGGCGATCCGGCGCACCGCCAGCAGGTCTGCAATGGAGAAATGCAGCCCCACCCCGAACATCATCAGCATGACACCGATCTCGGCCAGCTGGCCGGTGAGGTGAACGTCCGCGACGAATCCCGGCGTGGCCGGTCCCACCACTATCCCGGCCACGAGATAACCGACGAGCGGAGGCACCCCGATCCGGGACGCAAGAAACCCGAAGATGAGGGCGAAGCCGAGACCGGCCGCAATGGTGCTGATCAGGCTTATGTCGTGAGACATCTCATCTCGGTTCCAGGCTCACCGGTTGGGCTCGGTACCGGTTGGGCCCGGTACCCTGCCATCATCATATTAGGCCGATGCGACTGCGACTATTGGTCTGCTCTCTGCTGGTCTCGATTTTCCCGGCCGGCCCCGGCCCCGGCCTCGGCCGAGCCCAGCAGCCGTCACCCGATCACGCTGTCATTCTGGTGGGGTTGGACGGATTTCATCCCTCGTACCTCGACCGCGCGCCGAGTCAGCACCTGCGGCGGTTGGCGCAAGGCGGCGTCCGGGCGAAGTGGATGATTCCGGTATTTCCCACTCTCACCTTCCCGAATTTCTATAGCATGGTCACCGGGCTCTACCCCGAGCATCACGGAATCGTCTCCAACACGATGAAGGATCCGGTGCTGGGCAGGTTTGCCCTCCGAGACACTGCCGCGGTGCGGGACCCGCGCTGGTGGGGCGGGGAGCCGATCTGGGCGACGGTAGTGAAGCAAGGCAAGCGGGCGGCAACTTATTTCTGGCCCGGCTCGGAGGCCCCGATCGGTGGGGTGTGGCCGTCGTATTACCAGCTGTTTGACTCCCGGATCCCGAATGCAGATCGGGTTCGCCAGGTACTGGCGTGGCTCTCACTGCCGGCCGACAGCGCTCCCTCGCTGATCACATTGTATCTGGGTGACGTGGACGACGCCGGCCACGAGTTTGGCCCTAAATCGAGTGAGACAGACTCTGCTATCGGCCGGGTGGATCGGGCGGTGGGCCAGCTCCTTCGCGGGCTGGAGCAGAGGGGGCTGGAACAGCGGGTGAACATCGTCGTCGTTTCGGACCATGGCATGGCCGAGATGAAGGCGGACCAGGTGATCTACCTCGATGATTACGTGGACAGCGCGGCGGTGGATATCATCGATCTCGGTCCCGTAATTTCGCTGAGTCCACGCGCCGGTGAGGACGGGGAAGTATTTCGTAAGCTGCAGAAAGCTCACCCTCGTCTGCGAGTGTACCGGAAGGCCGAGATCCCGGCGCGTTACCACTACCGGGCCCACATCCGTATACCAGCGATAGTCGGCGTGGCCGATGAGGGCTGGACTGTGACCACCCGGGCCCGTGCATTCCGGAGCGGCAGCCGTCTGCCGCGGGGCCACCACGGCTACCCTCCCGACGTTCCTTCGATGCGGGCAGTGTTCCTGGCGCGAGGCCCCGCATTCGCCAAAGGCACCGTGGTCGAGCCGTTCGAGAACATCCAGGTTTATTCGCTGCTGGCGCACATCCTCGGTCTTCAGCCGGCACCCAACAACGGCTCGCTGAACTCGATCAAGTCCGTGCTTTCACAGTGATGTTTGTAACTGGCGACTGGCGACCGGCGAGTCGGGGCCGATGACCTACTTCGCGTTCGCGATCATCTACTTCGTCTGGGGGTCGACCTTCCTCGCGATTCGCATCGGCGTCGAGGAGGTGCCGCCGTTTCTTCTCGCAGCGCTGCGCTTCCTGGTTGCCGGCCTGGTGCTCTACGGTTGGGCGATCACCCGGCGTGAAGCGACTCCCGACCGTAACCAGTGGAGATCGGTGGCGTTGCTGGCACTGCTCATCTTTGTCTTTGATTACGGACTTCTGTTCTGGGCCGAGCAGCGAGTCCCCTCCGGCGTCGCCGCTGTGATGATGGCATTGATTCCAGCTTTTACCGCGCTTTCTGAGATCGTCCTGCTGAGAACCCAGCGGCTCACGCTCCGCCTGGCGCTCGCACTGGGAGTTGGGATTGCGGGGGTGGCGCTGCTGGTCACCGATTCGCTGCAGCTGGGCGGCGCAGCGATCGACCGGGTGGGCGCTCTGGCGCTGATCTTTGCGGCGGCGAGCTGGTCGGTCGCCTCCGCTCTCGCGCGGAAGCTGCCCCTGCCGCCATCCAAGGTCATGAGCTCGGGGGCGCAGATGCTCGCCGGCGGAGGGCTCCTGGCGCTGGCTGCACTGGCACTCGGGGAGCTCCGCGGGTTCGATCCCGGAACCGTATCGCTTCGAGCCTGGCTCGCCCTGCTCTATCTGATCGTACCCGGCTCGATCATCGCATTCACCGCGTACGTGTGGCTGATCCACCGCGAGTCACCCACCAGGGTCGGAACCTACGCCTACGTCAATCCGGTAGTGGCGGTGCTGCTGGGGTACTTCCTGGCGGACGAGCCGCTCGATCTGCGAACGGTTCTCGGAACGCTATGCGTTCTGGTCAGCGTCGTGGTGATCACGACGACTCCACGGGCCGCTGCCTGAGCCAGGCATGGATCCTGATCGGCGGCAACGGAGCTTCAGCTGCCAGCCCGCGGTTCCGAAGCAGCGGCGCGCCCGGGAATATGGCTGCGCGAGAACGTGGCCAGGGCGATCAAGGGGGCCGTCGCAAGCGCAGCGAGCAGCGTGAGAGTAGGATAGCCCCAACTCTCCACGACCACTCCGGAGAGCGCTCCGGCCGACGCACCAGCTAAACCCATGATGAGATCCGACAGGCCCTGCGCCGAGGCCCGAAGCTCCACTGGAACCGATTCACTCAGGAGAGTGGATCCGCTCACCATAGTCCCCGACCACCCTAGCCCGAGCAGCATCAGCCCGCCGGCAAGGGGCAGGGAACTGTGCCCCGCCGTTCCCGCCACCAGG
>DASPKB010000137.1:0-5218 GCA_035628315.1 Gemmatimonadales bacterium
CCCATCCGGCGCTTGAAGGCGGTCAGGTGCTCCAGCCGGGCGCGCGAGATCGCGACGAAGCTCACGTCGCGCGCGGCCAGGTGGGGCAGCATGCCACTGAAATGGTCGGCCACGTAGGAGCAGCTCCGGCAGGCTTCGACCCAATCGGGGTGAAACATCAGGTGGTACACCAGGAGCTGGCTCCGGCCCTGGAACAGGTCGGCCAGGCTGACCGGCCCGTGCCTGGAGTCAAAGACGTAGTCCTTCTCGACGAGCACCCGGGGCAGCTGCCTCCGCGCGCGGGCGATCTCCTCGCGCCGGTAGGTCAGCTCCTTCTCCTGCTGTAGCAGCGCCTTGCGGGCGGTGAGCCATTCGTCGCGCGATACCGTGCGGGGCGCTAGGGTCTGAGTCGCGGTCATGATTCGGTCTCCTCGGTATTGGTCTGGGCGACCCGGGTGCGGGGCCGGATGGCGGCGCGACGCAGCCCAACGGCGGCTGCCAGGACCGCCGAACCCGCGCCGCCCAGCACCATCGTCAAGCTCATCATGCAGTTGGGGCACATGGTCCGATCTCCCTTTGGGTCTGGAACCTCGTGGACACCCAGTAGTCGTGCGGGTTCGGGAGGGATCGACATTCATGGCGGAGTGGGCGGAGACGGCGGAAAGGGCGGAGATATGGCCAACGACTCACCGGTTTCCATGGTGCGGAACCGCTCGGCCGGCACACCACGGTCCTGTAAAGCAATGCTCAGATCACGAACCGGCTGATCGATTCCCTCCGACGTCAGCTGGAAGGTCCCGAAGTGCATGGCGACGCTCGCGCGCGCGCCGAGGTCGAGATGGGCCTGCACCGCTTCGGCCGGATTCAGGTGAACATCCTTCATGAACCAGCGTGGCTCGTAGGCGCCGATCGAAAGGAGCGCCAGGTCGATCGGGCCAAGGCGCTCGCCGATCTGGCGGAAGTGAGGGCCGTAGCCGGTATCTCCCGCATGGAAAATCCTGCGGTTTCCTAGCTCTATGAGGAAGCCACCCCAGAGTGACCGGTTGCGGTCGAACGGAGTGCGGGCGGAGAAGTGCTGGGCGGGAGTGACCGTTACCGATGCCGACGCGATGCTGGCTGTCTCCCACCAGTCCAGCTCCTCGATCCTCTTATATCCCGCCGCACGGAGCAGCCGGCCGTTTCCGGGCGGAGTCACCGCCACGGGATGGAACCGTTGCTGGATCAGCTTCAGCGTGCCGAGGTCGCAGTGGTCGTAGTGGTTGTGACTCAGCAGCACCAGGGAGATAGGAGGCAGATCCTCGAACCGCACACCCGGCGGCCGCACCCGGCGCGGTCCCGTGAACGGGAGCGGGCCCGCGCGCTCGGCGTAGACCGGATCGATCAGCACATTGCATGCGGCTGTGCCGATGAGGAAGGTTGAGTGGCCCACGAATGTCAGGATCACTTCGTCCGCTCCCGGTGTTCGCGGACGGCGGGGTTGGACCGGGACTTCGCGCGGCCACGGGGTCTTGGGTGTCATCAGAAGGCGGGGCACCTTCCAGAACGGCTGACCGTTGGCACCGTTCGGATTGAAGTACCGGCGGCCGTCGAAGTGATCGCTGCGTCTCGGCATGCAGGAGGATAACCGTGCCTCCCCGCGCCGGTCCTTACGGAAGGCCCACGTCCCAGCGATAATCACTTCTTCGATTTTTTCGCACCTGTCTGACGGCGAAGGCTTCGGCGTAGAGGGCTAGCGATGCCAACGAAGTCTGGAAAATCGCCCGCTCCCAAGCCGGACCTCCCGGTGAAACGCTTCCGCTCCCAGGCAGCGTGGCAGAAGTGGCTCGAGACCAACCACGAGCGGACGCGGGGTGTCTGGGTTGAGTTTGCCAAGAAGGCGAGCGGAGTGGCCTCGGTGAACTACAAGGAAGCGCTGGAAGTGGCCCTCTGCTACGGCTGGATCGACGGGCAGACCAGGTCGGTGGATGAGACATGGTACCGCCAGCGGTTCACGCCAAGACGGCCCCGGAGCAAGTGGTCGCAGATCAACCGCGCGTCGGTCGAGCGGCTCCATGCGGAAGGAAGGCTGGCGCCCGCGGGCATTCGGGAGATGGAAGCCGCGCAGCGGGACGGACGTTGGGCGGCGGCGTATCCGGCAAGCCGAGACATGACGGTGCCGTCAGACCTGGAAGCGGCGCTCGCGGAGAATCCCCGCGCCGGGCAAGCCTTCGAGAATCTGGACCGGCAGAACCGGTTCGCTATCCTGTACCGCCTGCACGACGCCAAGCGGCCGGAGACCCGCGAGCGGAGGCTGGCCGACTTCGTCCGGCTGCTGGCTCGAGGTGAGACGCCGCTGGGAGCTCGTCCTACCTCGGCGCGGAAGAAGGCCCGCACCGAATAATGAACCGGATCTCCCTTCTTCTCATTCTCGCCGCCTGTGGATCGCAATCCGCCAGCGCACGGCTCCAGAAAACGGAATCAGGCAGCACTGCGGGCATCCCGATCGATTCGGCCAACTTGGGCAGACTACTCGACTCAGCGATGACACAGGGAATGGCTCGCGACAACATTCCTGGCGCGGCGTTCATTCTGGTCAAGAACGGCCGGGTGGTGCTGGCCAGAGGATTCGGCTACGCCGACCTGGAGTCGCGCCGAGCCTGGGGTCCCGAGCGCACGATCTTCCCGATCGCCTCGATTACGAAGGTATTCACCGCCACCGCGGTGATGCAGCTGGTAGATGAAGGCCAGATTCAGCTCGACGGTGACGTCAACCGCTATCTTACCTCGGTGCAGGTCCCGCCGACCTATCCGCAACCGGTCACCCCGGCGCATCTCCTCTCCCACACCGCCGGCTTCGACGAGATTCCCGGACGACAGGCCGCGTCGCCGAGGGAGGTAATTCCGCTGGGACGATTCCTCCGCAACCGGCTCGTTCGGGTGCATCGTCCCGGCGAGCTGACGGGCTACTCGAGCTACGGCGCTGCCCTCGCGGGCCTGCTGGTTCAGGATGTGTCGGGGCTGTCATTCGAGGACTTCCTCCAGCGTCACATCTGGCGTCCCCTCGGCATGACCCGCACTTCCCTCAGGCGACCCGAGGCGAAGGATTCGGCATTCGCAACCGCCTACCAGCTGGAGGACGGAAAGCCACATGCAATCCCGTATGAGGTCTACCACACGCCACCGACCGCTGCGATCGTCAGCACCCTGGCGGACATGGCGCGATTCATGGCATCCCATCTTCACAACGGACGCAGGGGAACGACGAGGATCCTGAGCGATACCGCAGCGGAGAAGATGCACCGCCAGTATGTGACGATGCACCCGCGGGTACCGGGATGGACTCTGGGATTTCAGGTCAACTACCTCAATGGAAGGCGAATCATCGAGCATGGTGGTGATATCGGTGGCTTCAGCTCTCTCATGACGCTGCTGCCCGACGAAGGGGTAGGCTTCCTGGTGGTGCATCACCTCGAGGGGGGAAACCTCCGGTTCGATATTAGGCAGCTCATCCTGGACCGGTACTTCCCCGACTCCATCCGGCCCCAGCCACCCCGGGCGCAACCGGCAAGCTCCGAAGCCCTGCGGCGGTTCGAGGGCAAGTACCGGCCTACTATCTACTGCCATTCGTGCCGGGGGAGCGGTCCCGATTTCGGGGAGTTCGAGGTGACCGCGAACGAGGATGGCAGCATCTCGCTCTGGGACGAGCGCTGGTTCGAAGTGAGCCCGCGGTACTTCGTGAGCGCCGACGGCCGCTCCCGGATCGGGTTCGCGGAAGACAGCGCGGGACGGATCTTCGCACTTACCGCAGGTTCCTGGCGGGTGCTCGAGCGGGTGCACTGAGCGTCCTCCAGTCAGGGCAACCTGGCCTCGAGCCGCACCGCCACGGTCGGCGCGAAGGTGGCGCCAGCGGGATGATACCGGAGGTTCGCACCGAGCAGATTGCTGACCGCGGCCTGTACCCCGAGCCGTCCATCCCACAGCCGCTTCGCAATCGCCAGGTCGGCGACGAACGCCGCCCCTACTTCGGACCGGTAGCGGCCGCCGGTCTCCGCTTCCACCGACTCGAAGGCCGCCCACCGCGAGGCCGACCGCCATGCTGCGGAGAGCCACAGATCAAGCCCGGGCACCGGCACCCATTCCGACGTTAGCCGGAAGCCGTGGCGCGGCACGGCGGCTCGTGCTTCACGGTACAGGGTGTCGCCGCCAACCGTAGCGCTGTACCACCATGATCCCCTGACCACGAGCGTCCGCACGGCGCTCAGCTCGAACTCCACGCCGGCTCCCGCTAGTTCCCCGCCCGCGTCGTGGACCAGCGCGACCGGACCCTCGAAAGATTCACCAGCCGCGTTGAAGTGCAGCCGCGCGCGCTCGAGCGCGAGCCTCCGATCGCGGCGGAAGAACCCGCGGGCCACCAGCCGCGCGCCGCTGCCTGCCGGCAGCGACCAACGAACGTCCCCCACGATCCGCTCCGGCCCGCGCCGCTTGCCCAGGATCTCGACTTGCGCGCCCGCGTCCTCGAAGAGGCGATACCCGCGCTCAGTCCAGGCCCAGATGTCGGTGTCCTCCGCCCGGACCGCGCGCTCATGCGCGATGACGGTCTCCAGGGTTGAGCCGCGCGGCAAGGTCCACGTCCGTGACGCCAGCGCGGCGATGCCTGTCTCGCCATCGCCTACGGTAACCGCGGCGGCCACCACGGGAGCTCTGGCCTGGTCGCGGCCGAGCCTGAGCTCGGCATAGGCCGTTGCGAGCGACACGGTCGGATGCGTGAGCGGATTGCTCGCCCGTCCAGTCAGCCTGCGGAGGCGAACGCCGGCACTGGAAAGCCGGCCGCTTCGCTGAACCAGCTCGAGTCGCCCCTCCGTTGTGCCCGTCTCCCACTTCACCGCGGGGCGGCCTTCCACTCCTGCCGGTGATGTCCGACCCGCAGTGTGGGCCAGGTCCCAGGACAGCTCGCGCTCGCTGCTGCCTACGAGAGTCGTGCCGGCGAGACCGAACCCGGTGACTCGCTCGCGGGTACCGGCCTCAGCACCGAGGGGAATCAGCCAGAGCACACCATCCTGTCTGGCGTGGCGGAGAGAGAACCGGTGGCGGCTTGCGCCGGCCCGGGCGCCCGCGTCGAGGGAGAGCGCCGTCGACTCGAGCCGGGGCAACGGGGCGAGTGCGGTGCCGTAGCGCGCAGCGATGGCGGGATCGGAGGGGAGCCGGTCGGTTGCGGTAAGCGCCGCCGAGGCGAACCACGAGCCCGTCGCATGGCCGGCGC
>DASPKB010000138.1:0-2223 GCA_035628315.1 Gemmatimonadales bacterium
GACGAAACCCGCCCCTCCGCTTCCGAGACGGGACCCGATAGCCCTCACATCATCAGCAGTAAGCAGGACAACGCCGAGTTTCTTCTGGGGCAGCCGAGCCTCCGCGGCGGCAGCACGAAGACGTGTGTTCACCAGGTCAGACAGACGCTGTGCTGCCGCGGCGACCGCGCGTTCCCACAACTCGAGCCACGCAACACGGCCGAGCGACGCAATGGCACTCTCCCGGTCTCCCGCCGACATGAAGGCGCGGGCGGCTCCGGCGATATCGAACAGGCGGGTAACCAGATCCAGTCTGATGTCCTCGAGTACCAGCCCCAGTGTTCCGGGAGACGTTGGTACCTGAGGAGGATCACTCAGCCGGCCGAGCGAGGGTCCCAGCTCAGGAACGGTCCACGTTTCAGCAGAAGTGGTAGCCACGGTGCGGTCAATCGAGAATGGAAGCCACGACGCGTTCAGTGTCGCTGAGATCCTCGAACACTGCATGGGGATGGCAGGCCTGAAGATCCGGGACGCTATAGCCTCCGGTCGCCACGGCTACTGCCCGGGCATTGATGCATTCCCCACATGCGATGTCCGCGGGTGTGTCCCCGATGATAACGACTTCATCTCCGGCAAGACCGCGGCCGAAGAACCGGGTCGCCCGCTCGACAGCGATCGGCGGGAGATCGGGACGATGTGCGGAGTCGGACCCGAATGCGCCTACCCGGAAACGCTCAGGAGCAATGCCGGCCGACTGCAGTTTCAGGCTGGCTCCTCCGGCAACGTTCCCCGTCAGCAGGCCGAGCACAATGCCCTGTTCGGTTTCCAGCCGGTCGAGCAGGCGTGTGATGCCGGGCATGACGGTGGTGCGGGTCGTAGGTCGGGCAAGCTCGCCGGACAGGAGCTCGACATACCGCTCGCAAATCCGGGTAATGAGCTCGGGCGCCGGCGGAACTGTTTCTCCCGCGGCCGCGAGCAGCTCGGTGATGATCTGGGGATCGGTTTTCCCGTCGAATCGGATCCGGCTCGAATAGTCTCCGAGATCGACCTCCTCGCTGAGAGCCGCAATCATAGCACGGCGTCCGGCTCCGGAAGTCAGCAGGATGGTACCGTCAATGTCGAAGAGGACCAGCTTGGCGGGCGTCAACCTCGTGACCACAGCCTCACCGGTCCTCCAGGCGCCGCGCCGCAACCAGCCGCTCCCGGAGAACAGCTGCCCGGTGGCCCGGCAGCCACGGCTCGGAAAGGGCGCCGCCACAGGCCAGTGTGGAATGGATCAGGGTGTCGGCTTCGCCGGCGAAGGCGACGTGGGTGATAGCCGACCCGGTTTCACTTCGGAAGAAGAGCAGATCGCCCGGTTGGATGTCTTCTAATGCAACCGCACTGCCACAACGAGCCTGTTGGAACGAATCCCTCGGCAGAACCCTCCCCCGAGCAGCGAAGGTGGTTTGAACCAGACCCGAACAGTCTACGCCCCAGGGCGTAACTCCACCCCACTGGTAGGGCGCTCCTGTGAAATTTTCTAAAGCCCAGCGTTCCGGTGCCTCGGCTTTGGCGTCGGCAACGATTTCAGCCATCTCTCGCACGCTGCCGCTGACAATGCGCGCCCGACGGCCGTCTGGAAGCCGCACTCCATTGCTGCTCAGGACCACTCGGGCCCGGAGTGGCAGGGGCAGCTGGGACGCGCCAGTTCTAAGCACAGCGCCCTCACTCCAGCCGGTGGCCGTCATGCGCCACTCTTCGCCGGCTGGATCTTCCACTTCCAGCAGATACCCGGCATTTATCCAACCGGCGTAATCATCCAGCTGGGTACACACCTTCCGCCACTCACCGGTGCGCTCCAGGACAACCGCCGTCTCTCCTAGCACCAATTGGGTGACCTGCTCCGCCCGAATACTGGGCTGAGCGAGCACAGGGGCGATCGCTGCCTGAGCTATTGCGATGGTCATCGCTCGCTCAGGCGCTTTTCTCCGGCTGCGGCTTGCTGCCGCACTCCTGGCAGAGAGTGACCCCCCGAAAATTGCAGATGAGGCAGATGAACGTGCCGCACTTCACGCACGGGTAGCCTTCAGAGGCGCGCTCCTCCCGGCCGCAGGCGCGGCAGATCATGGCGTCATGTTCTTGAAGTTCAGCCATCTGCAGCTCAGGATGTGATGTTGTAGCGCTTGATCTTGTTGATCAGCGTTGCCCGGCTGATGCCCAACTCGATCGCCGCACGGGTTCGGTTCCCCGTGTGATGCTTCA
>DASPKB010000139.1:0-5859 GCA_035628315.1 Gemmatimonadales bacterium
GGTCGCGAATGGCCGCGACGACTCGTCGAATTCCGGACTGGATGATGGCCTCGGTGCACGGCGGTTGCTTGCCGTGATGCGCGCAGGGCTCGAGGGTGACAACGATCGTCGCCCCTCGAGCCCGTTCGCCCGCGCTAGCCAGTGCCACTGCTTCCGCATGCTGATCGCCGAACTCCGGATGCCAGCCTTCGCCGACCAGCTCACCTTCCCGGAGCACCACTGCTCCCACCAGCGGATTGGGCTGGACCCGCCCCCAGCCTCGCCAGGCGAGGTCCAGGGCTCGGGCCATCCCTTCCCGCTCGTTCATCCGAGCGCTAGAAGCTCACCCGCAGGCCGAGGCCGGCGAATAACTTCCCCTTGGTGGTATCGAAATCCTCGAAGTCGGTCGACAGCTCCTGATCCTTCCCGCCCTGGTAACCCACTTCACCGGTGAGACGGACCATCGAAACGTTGACACCGGCGTTTAGAAACCCCAGAACTCGCGAGTTGCTAAGCTCCACCGGCACGTTGGACTGCAGCACGCCAGTGATCGGATCGGTGAACTGAATGATGGCGTCGCCGGTGTACTTGTCCCAGCCCAGTCCAGCCGCGAGATCCAGCACTGCCACCTTTTTGCTTGCAACGAGCCGCAGGTTGGTGGCGTGAAGGTCAACACCATAGCTGTAGCGGTCACCGGAGGAGACGTCACCGTAGGTGATCCGGGGAATATTCCGGCGCATGATGCTCAGCGATATGTCCGGCAGAGGTCCTAACCCGCGCAGGACTCCGACGCGAGCACCGTAGCCCAAACCCAGTGCGATGCTCCCGATTCGGCGGGCATCCTCGTCCACCGTGACATTGTCGATCTGATCAGTGGGCAACAGCTGCGCTGAGCCGAGGAGATCCAGCGCAAGGATACCAGCTGTCATACCGCGGAAGACACCCAGCGACCCTTCCACCAGCGGCGCCGGCAGAAACAGCTTGTCGCCGGAAGGTACCGTTGTGCTGCTTCCGGTGTAGTCGAGGTCGGGGAATACAACTTCGACGGCATTGGCCCGGACGGTTAGCGACGCGTGGCCCAGCCCTCCCAGGGTAGCGGCTGACCCAATCGTCGGGTTGCCACCGCTAACCAGCATGCCGAAGACCGGATGGAACGCCCGGGTGCCGTCTACCGCGGCGGCGCAGACCCGCTCGGCGTTGCCGGAGTATCCCGAGCACTCCGCGGGAGATTGGGCGTAGGCCGGGGATGCTAAGGCGACAACCAGAAGCCCGACAACCAGACGTGCGGCGCGCATCGTATTCTCCGTTACGGACGGGCGAAACGCACGGACTTGGTGCCGCTCTGGATCTCGCCCATCACCCATGTGGTGACCCCGTCTGCCCGGGCCGCGGCCTGAGCCGGGGCTATGGCGTCCGGGGGCAGCACGGCGACGAGCCCCACCCCAAGGTTGAACACCTCGCGCATTTCCTCTGGGGAGATCTGCCCCGCCTGCTGCATGAATGTGAAGAGCGGCGGCGGCTCCCAGCTTCCAGGATCCACCGTCGCGGTGCAATCCTGGGGCAATATCCGCACCAGATTACCGGGGATTCCCCCTCCCGTTATATGAGCCAATCCGTGGAACCGATCCAGTACCGGGTGAACGCTTCGGTAGTAGCTCCGGTGAACGGCCAGCAGGGCCTCTCCGAGGGTGTGTTTGCTACCCTCCAGCTGGTCCTCCAACCGGAGCCCGAGCCGGTCGAAGAGAATTCGCCGGGCCAGAGTGTAGCCGTTGGTGTGCAGGCCGGTAGACGCGTATCCCAGGAGCAGGTCGCCGGGCCGGATTGCCGTCCCATGAATGGCCCGTCCTTCCTCGACGACCCCGATGATCGTGCCGGCCAGGTCGAACGTCCCTGGCTGATACAGTCCGGGCATCTGCGCCGTTTCGCCCCCGGCCAGGGCCATCCCATGGGCCAGGCACGCCCGCGCAATGCCTTCGACAATCCCGGTGATCTGCTCGACGGCGAGCGAAGCTCCGGCGATGTAGTCCAGGAAAGCGAGCGGCGCCGCCCCGTGAACCAAGATGTCGTTCACGCTGTGGTTGACCAGGTCCTCGCCGACCGTGTCAAAGCTTCCGGCCTGGATTGCGACCAGCACCTTGGTTCCGACGCCGTCGGTGCTCAGCACCAGGGTGGGGTTGCGGAGCCCAGCGGGCACTCGGACCATGCCTCCGAAGGCGCCCACGTTTCCAACCGTGAGCGGTGTCCGGGTACGCGCGACCAGCTCTCCTATGCGCTCCTTGGCGGCATCGGCGACTTCCAGACTGACGCCCGCGCGGGCGTATTCCCTGGCCTCTTTCGCAGTCATGCAAGCGCCTCGGCCAGACTGACGTGGGTGAGGTCCTGAAAGGAGCGGACCCGCTGCTCCACGTCCGCCAGGGTAACTCGATCAAAGCCGCGGATTCCAAACTGCTCCACCGCGTAGGAGCCCATGGCTGCACCGTAGACCATCGCGCGGCGCACGTTGTCCTCCGCGACCGACCGGGTGCGTGCCAGGTACGCCATGAAGCCCCCGGCGAAAGCGTCGCCGGCGCCGGTGGGATCGAACACGTTCTCTAGCGGGTACGCCGGCACGTAAAAGGTGCGTCGCGGCTCGATCAGCAACGCGCCGTGCTCCCCCTGCTTGATCACGACGCGCTTGGGACCCCGCGCCAGGATCCACCGCCCGGCGCGATGGATGTTCCAGTCGCCGCTCAGCTCGCGGGCCTCGCTGTCGTTCACCATGAGGACGTCCACCCTGGACAGGAGCTGGAGCAGAGCCGTCTTCTTGCTCTGGATCCAGTAGTTCATGGTGTCGCAGACGACCAGCTCTGGCTTCTGCACCTGCTCCAGAACGCCGAGCTGTAGCTCGGGGTCGATGTTCCCCAGAAACAGGAAACGGGACGAGCGGAACGAATCAGGCAGACGGGGTTGAAAGTTGGCGAAGACGCCAAGCCGCGTCTCCAGTGTCTCCCGGCTCTGCAGGTCGTACGAGTACTTGCCCTTCCAGCGGAAGCTTTCGCCCGACGCTCGCTCCACCCCGGACCAATCGATTCCCCGAGGCGCGAGCCGCTCCAGCTCGTGTTCAGGGTAGTCCTGTCCGATGACCCCGACCACTTGTACGGGGTGCAGAAGGGACCCGGCGACGCTGAAGTACACCGCAGATCCACCAAGGGCGTCGGCCGTCTGGCCGAACGGAGTAAAGATCGAATCCAGTGCGATGCTGCCGACGACCAGCAGGGTCATGGCCTCACATCCGATCCGGAGCTGAGATACCGAGGAGAGTCAGACCGTTTGCCAGCACGGTCCGGGCGGCACGGGTCAGCAGCAGGCGAGCATGTTCGACCTCGGACGCCTCGCCAACTGTCCGGGTGCGGTGATACCATCCGTGGATCACAGTGGCAAGCTCGTGGAGGTAGACGGTGATCCGGTGGGGCTCGCGCTCGCGCGCGGCTTTGTCCACGATCTCGGGAAACTGCACCAGCTTCTTCAGGAGCTCGGTGTCTTCGGGAGCGGGAAGTGCATCGAGGTCGAGCTCGCCTTGGACCGACTGCGGGTTTTGCTGCGCAGTGCGGAAGATGCCGCTTAGCCGGGCATGAGCCATCTGGACATAGAAGATCGGGTTCTCGTCGGTCTGCTTCTTGGCTTTCTCCACATCGAAGTCGAGCGGGGTAGCACCTTTCGTCATCAGGAAGAAGTATCGGGCGGCGTCTACCCCCACTTCTTCGAAGAGGTCGCGCAAGGTGATGAACTCGCCGGAGCGCTTGGACATCTTCACCTCTTCCCCGTCCCGAACTACCCGCACCAGCTGCACCAGCTCTACATCGAAGAACTCCGCCGGATAGCCCAAGGCAGCCAGTGCTGCCCGCATTCTGGGGATGTATCCATGGTGGTCCGCCCCCCACACATCGATAACCCGGTCAAATCCCCGATCGTGCTTGTCCACGTGGTATGCGATATCAGGGGTCAGATAGGTAAGAGAGCCATCGCTCTTCCGAAGCACGCGATCCTTATCGTCCCCGAAGCTGGTGGTACGGAGCCAGAGGGCGCCCTCAGACTCATACGTCAGGCCTCTGCTGGCGAGCAGCTGGATGGTCCGTTCAACCGATCCCCGCTCATACGCGGCTTGCTCGGACGAGATGACATCGAACTTCACTCCAAACTCTGCGAGGTCGCGATCCTGCTCCTCGCGCTGCATCCGGACAATCAAGGTCCGGCAGCGCCGCAAAGCTTCCGCCTCCGGCAACTCGGCGAAGGCACGACCCTCCTGCTCCAGCACCCGTCGCGCATTTTCCCGCAGATACTCGCCGTGGTACCCGCCCTCCGGAATGTCTGCCTCCCGGCCTACCTCCTGGCGTATCCGGGCCAGCAGGCTCTGCGCCAGCTTGTCGATCTGGACGCCGGCATCGTTGACATAGAACTCGCGAGTAACAGCGTGGCCGGTCCACTCCAGCAGCGAGGCGATCGCGTCGCCCAGCGCTGCTCCGCGGCCATGACCCACATGGAGCGGCCCGGTAGGATTAGCCGAGACGAACTCAACATTGACCTTGAGACCGGCACCCCAGGCGGAGCGGCCGTAATCGGGACCGGCACCGAGGATCTCGCCATGGGCAATAGAGAGCTGAGAACCGGCGAGCCAGAAGTTGATGAAACCGGGACCTGCGATTTCCGTTTTCGCAATCAGATTAGGCGGGAGCTTCAGCTCCTCGAGCACCCGCTCCGCAGTTTTTCTCGGATTCGCCCTCTCGCGGCGGGCAAGCACCATGGCCAGGTTCGTAGCCAGGTCGCCGTGATCGGCGTCGCGGGGCCGCTCCAGGACGAATTCCAATCCATCGGCACCCAGCCGCGCGGCCACCCGCGACAGCTCGGCGCGAAGCGTGTCGCTCACTCGGAAGCAGCCTTCCCCTTGCCCTCACGCGTGCCGCTCTTGGCCGGAGCGGTCTCCGGTTTCGACGAGCCCTTCACGTCGGGTTTGGCTGACTCTGATTTAGTGTCGCTGCTCTTCGATTCGGCGGCGGGCTTCTCCGACTCCGCTTTCCGGGGCCCCTTCCCGTCCTTCCCGTAGTCCGTGATGTAGAAGCCACTGCCTTTGAAGACCAAACCTGCCCCACCAGAGATTTTCCGCACCGCGCCTTTTCCGCAGACGGGACACTTGGCGCGGGGCTTGTCGCTCATCTTCTGGAACTTCTCGAATACGTGCCCCTCGGGGCACTGATACTCATACGTGGGCATGATCTCTCGCGACAGTGTAAACGAAACCAGCATGGAAAGTTAGCGAGTTAAAAACGGGCCCTCAAGCAAACTCAGACTGGCCGATATACTCCCCAGACATCGCGAAGGCTGTCGCTGATTTCACCCAGAGTCGCACGGGCTTGTACGGCAGCGATGATCGGCTCCATCAGCGGCTGCTCGCCTTCTGCGGCGCCCCGGACTGTCTCCAGCGCCTTGGTGACATCACTCTGATCCCGAGCCCGCTTTCGGTGCATGAGAGCAGAGCGTTGTTGCTGCTCCAGTGCGGAGAAGTCGGGGTTCTCGACTGCGAGTGCAGGAGAGTCGTCCGTGAATCGATTGACTCCCACGACAGTCCGCTCGCCGGATTCCTGTGCTTTCTGTAGCTCGTAGGCGCTCCGTGCAATTGCCTCCTGGAAGAAACCCCGCTCGATGGCGCACGCAGCACCGCCGAGACGATCCACTTCCGCAATGAGGCTGCGCGCGCCGTCCTCGATCCGGTCGGTGAGCGATTCGACGTAGTAGCTGCCCGCGAGCGGATCCACCACGCTCGCCAGTCCGGACTCGTATGCGAGGATCTGCTGGGTGCGGAGCGCGAGGGTGGCCGACTCCGCGGTCGGTAGAGCCAGGGCTTCG
>DASPKB010000140.1:0-3464 GCA_035628315.1 Gemmatimonadales bacterium
GCCCGGCCCCTTCCGCCAGGATTCGGGTCGTTGTCGCAGAACGATCTGGCTCTGCGGGTGCGGAATGATGCACTGGAGATTCGCTTTGTTCCGCTCGATCCCGCAATTACGCCGCTCCTGGCGCGAGACGCGTATCAGTCCTTGCGGAATCTGGTCCAGACCCACCGGCGGGGTATCGATTCAGTGGCAGCCCGGGCTGGAGTAGCCCAGCCAGGTCTGGCGCTCGTCACCTTCTTTGGACAGCGACCCGACGTCCGGTTCGACCCTCAGACGCTCACTCTCCTGGTCCGGAACCGCCTGTTTCGCCCGCTCGGCCTGATTCCGCTCAGCCCCAAGTTCACTTCCCAGCAGCTCGGGGTTCGCGAGCAGGCCAGTGCCATCTACGTCTTCGAGCAGGAGATACCGGTGGACGAGTCGTTCACCATGTCCTACGCCGAGCTGGTTTCGGAGGATTGGCAGGGAAAACAATCACTGCTGGACCGGGAGCGCGGCCGGGTGGCGGCACGGGCCCGGAGCGAAAGGCGGGATACGGCTCGCTAGCTGTCGGCCGGCCTTGCCTCGGAGGTGGCGGCAACGACGGTGGGGCTAGCACTGGTGCCGGCAGTTGCCTGTGCCCATCATTCGATAGTTTCAGTACTTCCGAGTCACCCCGCAGACTGTCCACGAGGCTCCGATGGTTCTCTTGCCCCTCCGGGAGGTCCGCCTTCCCAAAGCCACTGAACAGTTCTATGAGGGTTGGTTGGCCGATCTCGAAGTGCAGTTGTCGGCGCCCGACGCGGATTGGCATCGAATCACGCGGGACCTTCTGTTTCAGATCACTTATCCGGGGGCCCGGGACTACGAAGGTATGCTTCAGGATCCCAAGACATCGGAAGCGACGCGGGTTGCTCTTCTGTCGCTCGATCCCCGGAATGTCACCCTGGAGCCGGAGTACTACGCTGAGGTGGATACGGAGCGGTATGCCCGCGTCAAACCGCTCATCTGGCTGTGGCAGTCGTTCGACCGCTCGCATTTGGCCGGGAACATCCATCTTGGCGTGCGACTCCGCCGTATTCTCGCCAGGCACATTTTCCAGCGCGTCGGGCGGAACTTCAAGGCGTTTCACTTCGTGGAGTTTTCGTTCGGCTACAATCTGGAAGTCGGGGACGACGTAGTGGTTCATCGCAACGTGCTGCTGGACGATCGAGGCGGCATCACGCTTGGCAACCGCGTCAGTATTTCGGATTACGCCAACATCTACAGCCATACCCACAGCATCGTGGATCAGAGGGACGTCACCAACGCGCGCACCGTGCTGGAAGACGATGTGCGGATCACCTACCACGCCACGGTGCTCGCCGGGGTGCGGGTAGGACGCAACGCCATGGTGGGTGCTAATGCCGTGGCCACGAAGGACGTGCGTCCCTATCACGTCAATGTGGGTATTCCGGCCAAGTCGATCCGGGTCAAACCCAACGCCCCTCCAGAGGCCTACGTGACCGAGCGGGTTGCTCGCAGCCACACCCGGGAGCCCTGACCTGGCGCGCCGAACCGGTTCGCCAGGCCGCGCCTGGGAGCTTTCACTGCTGTTCATCGCAGTCCTGCTGCTGGGCCTGGTGGTCTGGTGGGCGGAGCACCGGGTCGGCTGGATCGCGGTCCTCGCCGGCCTGAGCATAATCGGCACGTTGTGCCTTGCACTGCTTCGTTTGCACCGGCGCGCTCGTGAGGCAGAGACCAAGGCCGACCAGCTGGCAGTTCAGGTCGACCGGCGCATCAGCGAGCTGTTTTCACTACAGGAGCTGAGCTACGTCCTGTCGGGATCCATCCAGCTGGACCGCGTGGTGGACCAGGTAGCGAAGTATGCCGCGCGCTTTCTCCAGGCCGAAGGCTCGATCGTGGTACTGGTCGAGCAGGAAGGAAAGCTGCTCCGGGTGGTGGCGGCATCCGGCGCTCTCGAGCCTCTCCTCGGGCGAGTGAGCCAGGACTCGGAGAACGCACTGGTCCAGTTCGCGATCGGTCGGGATCGGATCGAAGTAGCGCAGGGGGTGGAAACGCCCAATGTCCCCCTGATCGGCGACGTCCTGGTCCGCTCGGCTGCAGTGGCCCCGCTCCGTGCCCAGGGCATCACCATGGGTGCGCTTGCGGTGACCGATCGGCGCGGTGGGCCTTTCACGACCGAGGACCTCTGGCTGCTTTCCACCGTGGCCACCAACGCCTCGGTTGTCCTGGCGAACAGTCGGCTGTACGAGATGGTGCGGCGGGGAGAGGAAGAGTGGGAGACGGCGTTCAACGCACTGGCCGAGGGCATCGCGGTCGTGGGACCGAACGGGGCGATTCTACGGGCGAATCGCGCGCTCGCCGGTGTGGTTCAGGTGGCCGAATCCGAGCTGGTCGGCCGCAACTTTGCCGATCTTCTGTCCGGCGCATCAGAGCCGGTTGCCGGTCTGATTCAGGCCACTTACCGGCACGAGAAGAGCCCTCCCCTGGTAGTACGGCTGGACGAGCACCAGAAGGTCCTCCGCCTCACGGCCGCCCCGCTCGCCGGAGTAGAACCTGGCTCGGCTGTCATTCTCGTCGAGGATGTTACCGAGCAGCAGATGCTGGAAGCCCAGATCATCCAGAACGACAAGATGGCCTCGATCGGGCAACTGGTGTCCGGCGTGGCTCACGAGCTCAATAACCCGCTGACCTCGATTGCCGGGTTAGCAGAGCTGTTGCTGGAACGGCCGCCACACCCGGAGCTCCCGCGAGAGCACCTCCGAGTCATTTACGACCAAGCCGAGCGGGCGGGGCGCATCGTTCGCAACCTGCTGACGTTCGCGCGAAAGGGAGTGGCGGAGAAGACAGCGGTAGATCTCAACGATGTGGTCACCCGGACGTCACTGCTCATCGTTTATGAGCTTCAGCTGCACGGAATCGAGCTCGACACCGAGCTGAGTCCGGAACCAGTAATCGTCCTGGGCGATCGCTACGAGCTCCAGCAAGTGTTGCTGAACCTGGTTACCAATGCGGTGCAGGCGGTCGGCGGCCTCGAGTCAGGGCAACCTCGCAAGATCCTCCTCGCGACCAAATCTGCTGATGGCGAAGCCATCCTGTGCGTGCGGGATAACGGTCCGGGAGTTCCCAAGCATCTGGTTCCCTACCTGTTCACCCCATTCTTTACGACTAAAGGCCCCGGCGAGGGCACTGGCCTGGGACTGTCGCTGAGTTACGGCCTGGTCAAGGCGCACGGCGGCGATCTTACCTACGATTCGCCACCCCAGGGTGGCGCCGAGTTCCGGGTAACTCTTCCGGTCTACCACGGCGAAATCCAGCCGGCAGTTGCGTCATCCGAGACCAACGGGAGCAGTGGAGGAAGACGGATCCTGGTAGTCGACGAAGACCCTGCGGTGCACCGGTTGATCAGCGCACTGTTTTCTCCGGAAGGATACGCGGTCGAGTCGGTGCGGTCGGGGGAACAGGCCTTACGGATGGCGCGTGAGGGC
>DASPKB010000141.1:0-2418 GCA_035628315.1 Gemmatimonadales bacterium
CGGCTCAACAGGCCGAACTGAACCAACTACACAAGCCGACTATCGGCGGAGAGAGGCCAGATGGAACGCTCTACAGGTGCTGACACCGCCGACGCGAAGGCCCGCGAGCTGGTCGCCCAGTTTCCCACCGTGGACCAGATGCACGAAGCCCTCATCCAAGCCATCAGCTCCGCGCTCCGGGCCGCAGAGGCTCAGGGCTTCGCTGCTGCAAGGCAGGAGTGCTGGGACAAGCACTATGTACCCCGGCCTGGAGGCTGGGCGCATACCGGGGCGTGCTTACCGAACTGTACCTGCACTTACTCTCTCGCCCTCGCCCCCGCGCCGGGAAAGGGCGGGGCAGATGGCTTGTGAGAAGTGTGGTCAGGATTTGTATTACGCCATTCTCAAGAGCTGCCCTCGGCCGGATTCGGTCATCGGACCTGACCCGCTGCCGGATGTTCCAAATCCTACTGTCTGTATGCCGAAGGAACGCCTGGAAGAGTTCCGGTACCACTACCGGATGGTGAGCGAGTTCGCCGCCTGGGTGTGCAACGTCCCGCTGAAGGACTTCGCGCCCATCCACATGATGGTCTACGTGAAACGGATGCGCGAGCCCGCCCCCGCGACGGAGCCGGGCGGGAGGGGGTAGTCATGCCACCAAAGGAGTGTCCTGCGTGTCACACCGAGTGCGAATGGATTGAGAAAATGGGTGGCTGGGTCTGCGAGTTTTGCCGCCACTTCATCGCCAAGACCAAGGAGACCCCATGACCCCGAACGAGCGGAGGGACGTGGAAGCCGAGAGGCAGGCCTACGGCGCAATGGAGCGTTGGCGGATTGCCGACCGGCAGCATGACCACGTTGCCCCGTGGGTGGGCTACAAGTGCGGGTATATCGACGGCATCAAAGCCGGATGGTCCGCGCGGGACGAGGAAGTGGCGGCCGCGAAGGCAGAGAACGAGAGGCTGCGGTTGAAGTGCGACACTCTCGCCAAGCTGAGTGACATGGTGGTGGCGCAGGCCAAAGCCGAGCGCGACCTCTACAAGGGGCTGGTCGAGAGGGTCGTGAAGTACACCCGAGAGACGCCCGGTCTCCCTGACGGACTCATCCAAGCTTGCCGAGAAGCCCTGGCCCGGAAGGACGGCGCGTGATGCTGACCGGAGGGCACTGTTGTGCTTGTACGGGGATTTGTATGCACGTTGGTGGCCCGTTCTACTGCGAGCAGCATCGGCCTGTTCCGCCTCCATGGAAAACCCCCGCCCTGCCAGTAGCCAACGAGGCGTGGGTAGTCCTTCAGATGGACGACATTCTCCGGCGGCTTGCTGAACTGGAAAAGGCAATCGCCAAGCGCCCCGCCCGCCGCGCGGGGAAGAGGAAAAAGAGATGACCGACTGCGAATACCCCGAGGGTGAATGTGAGTTTTACCAAGAGGCGTCTGAGGTCCAGGCTGAGTTGACTCGGCTCCGCTCCCGCCTCGCGGCTCTGGAACAGGTCGCGGCGGCGGCGAGGGCGGTGCTCTATAACTATGACGAGAACCAGTGGCGTGACCCTGAGCACGACATGAAGGCCGCTCTAGACGCCCTGGACGCGGCGGGGGAGAAGTAGTGGCCAAGCGGGCGCTGATCAACCGGGAGCACCAGATCTATCGGATGGCGAACGGGCGCTGGTACGCGCGGCCCACGATCCCAGGGATTGGTCGGCGCGAGTACGCCCTGGGGGACGTGTCGACCCTGCCGGCAGCGATCCGCAAGAAGAACCAGATCGTGGCCAGGGTGATCGAGGAGGCGGCGGCCCAGCGGGCCAAGAAGGAGCGCGATCGGTATTCGAGCCTCGTTCTGTGCGACGAACTGGTCGACCTGCGGGCGAGCAAGGCGGACGCGACCTATGAGCAGACGGAGATATTCTTCCGGAAGCACATCAAGCCGTTCTTGGAGGCGCATTGTCCTGACGCGCGAGAGCTGCGCCCGGTGCTCTGGGAGCGGTACAAGAACGCGTTCCGGCTGAAGCGGCCGACCGGCCGTTTGTTCAATCACTGGAAGTTCTGGACGATGCTTTTCAAGTACGCGCACGAGAAAGGGATTCTCGACACGCGCTTCAAGTTGCCGTTCGATGAGGGCAAGGAAGACTCCCGGGCTCGTGGCCAGAAGATACCGGATGACGATTTTCGTCGCCTGTATCTGGCAGCGAATCAGACTTGGAAAGACCGGATGGTTCTGGGTAGGCTGACGGGACAACGACCGGGGCTGATTCGGAAACTCAGGAAAGACCAAGTCGATCTCATGACGGGAATCGTGAACGTCCAAAAGAAGGACTCGAAGAACCGCCGGGGCTATGCCTTCCGGCTGCCCGATCAGGCGCTCGAAATCCTGCGCCGGAGGTCCAAGGGCGAGTCGCCGTACTTCTTCCCGTCTGAGGCCAACCTGGAGCGTCCTATGGGCAATG
>DASPKB010000142.1:0-2421 GCA_035628315.1 Gemmatimonadales bacterium
GAGGCACAACAGCAGAGCAGTTGTGCGGCCCGCCAGATGTCTGGGGAGGACGGGCGGCTGTCGATTGGACGAGGCGGCTGAGTCTAGGATCCGGCTTCGATCCCGAGGCGGAGCGGCTCCTGGACGTAGCTACCGCCATTGACGCCATCTACCACAGGGCCCCGGTTCAGAGACAGAGTCCGTGCAGGCCAGCGCCCGAGCTCATGGCTGAGGCTGGAGCATGATCTCCCGGTCCAGGATGCCCGCTCGGGTACTCATGACGGCCGATACAGTAGGCGGGGTATGGACCTACGCCATCGAGCTGGGTCGTGCCCTTGCTGCCGAGGGCGTGGAGGTCGCCCTGGCGACCATGGGAGGCCCGGCCAATGCCGAGCAGCGGAGCGAAGCTCGGGCCATTGCCAACCTGCAGCTGTACGAGAGCGAGTACCGGCTGCCCTGGATGGAAGACCCGTGGGAGGATGTCGAGCTTGCAGGTGACTGGCTGCTCGACCTGGGGGCCCGTCTCAAACCTGATGTGGTGCACCTCAACGAGCCGGTGCACGCCCAGCTTTCCTGGACCGTACCCTGCGTAGCCGTGGCTCATTCCTGCGTGCTTTCCTGGTGGGAGAGCGTATACCAGACCGTCGCGCCCGCAAGCTGGAATCGATATCGGCGAGAGATGGCTCTGGGACTGTCGCACGCCAGCGAGGTCGTTGCTCCTTCCAGGTGGATGCTGGAGGCAGTGCAGCGAAACTACGAAATCGCCAACGGCCGAGTCATCCCCAACGGCCGGAACTCCTCGGAGTTCCTTCCCGGCGAGAAGACCCCGCTGATATTCGCCGCAGGCCGTTTGTGGGATCCGGCCAAGAACCTCCTGGCCCTCGATCAGGTTGCCGAAGGGCTGCCGTGGCCGGTCTACGTGGCCGGAGAGCCACGTCACCCGGATGGAGACAGCACTGTTACTGCCAGGCACCTTCAGCTGCTCGGCAGACTACCCGCTCGCACCATCGCGGCCTGGCTAAAGGGGGCAAGTATCTACGCCTTCCCCGCCCGCTATGAGCCGTTCGGCCTCTCCGTTCTGGAAGCGGCGATGGCGGGCTGTACCCTCGTACTGGGCGACATTCCGACACTGCGGGAGCTGTGGGACGGCGCGGCCATATTCGTTTCCCCAGATAACCCCGAGACACTGCGACTAGCGCTGGAAGGCATCATCGAGGACGCTGCGCTTCGGCAGGCGTTGTCCATGCGTGCCCGGAAGCGGGCTCTCGCACTCACACCCGCTCGAATGGTCAGAGCCTACCTCGGCCTGTATACCGAGCTGCTCACGCAGCCCACTCTTCACGTTCAGGAGCCTGCGTGCGCATCGTAATGTTTTACCACTCCCTGGTGTCGGACTGGAACCATGGGAACGCGCATTTTCTGCGCGGAATCGTCACCGAGCTGCAGAGCCGCGGCCACGAGGTGCGGGTCTACGAGCCTGCCTCCGCCTGGAGCCGGGAAAATCTGCTCCAGCAGCAGGGGCAGCAGGCCATCACGGAGTTCTCTCAGGCGTATCCCAACCTGACGAGCGAGTTGTACCAGGTCGATAACCTGGACCTCGATCAGTTGCTTGACGGCGCGGATCTGGTGCTGGTGCACGAGTGGAATGAGCACGGGCTGGTCGAGAACATCGGGCGGCACCGCGCATCAGGCGGGCGCTACCAGCTGCTGTTTCACGATACCCACCACCGCTCAGTGAGCGCGCAGGCGGACATGGCCGGCTACCGTCTGGAGAACTACGACGGTGTGCTCGCCTTCGGGGAAGTCATTCGTGAGCGGTATCTGAAAGCAGGCTGGGCCAGCCGGGTGTGGACCTGGCACGAAGCAGCAGATGTGCGGGTGTTTTATCCAAGGGACCGTAGGAGCGTCGATGGTGACGTAGTGTGGGTTGGAAACTGGGGAGACGACGAGCGAACCCAGGAATTGGAAGAGTTTCTGATCCGCCCGGTCGAGGCGCTCGGAGCAGCCGCGCGGGTGCACGGCGTCCGCTACCCGGATCAAGCATTGGGACGGCTGGCGAAAGCCGCGATGGAGTATGCCGGCTGGATTCCCAACTACAGGGTGCCGGAGATCTTCGCTCGCTTCAAGTTGACCCTGCACATACCCCGCCGTCCCTATGTAGAGGCACTCCCCGGCATCCCAACCATTCGGGTGTTCGAGGCTCTTGCTTGTGGCATACCGCTGGTGTGTGCTCCCTGGGAAGACGCGGAAAATCTCTTCTCACCGGGTGACGACTACCTGGTAGCTCGCACCGGCGCAGAAATGCGGGAACATATCGCGTCCGTGCTGGCCGATCCGGCCGCAGCAGCAGCAATGGCCCGCCGGGGCCTGGATACCATCCTTGCGCGCCATACGTGCGCACACCGTGTAGACCAGCTGCTCGACATCCTCGAGCAGCTCCAT
>DASPKB010000143.1:0-2054 GCA_035628315.1 Gemmatimonadales bacterium
AAGCCAGGTTGTGGGCCTGGCTGAGGCCGAGCATGCTGAGAACGATGACCGGAAGCAGCACCACATCGTTGATTCCGCCTTCCAGCCGGAGCGCCTCCCGGACCGGCGCTGGAAGGCTGGACCGCCGGATCAAACCACGCAGCATGACTGGATCAGTGGAGGCCAGCGCCGCGCCCAGAATCAAGGACGAGAGCGGGTCGAGCTCGAGCATGAGCCACGCCGCGAGCGCGATGATGGCGGCAGGTATCAGTGTGGCCGGGCCCAGGATCATGAAGAGCAGCCGCCGGGGACGCCGGATCTCGCGGAAGTCCATCGCGATGGCATCCGTAAAGAGCACCAGCACCAAGGCGAGGGTGGCGATCCACTGTAAAGTGGGCGTCTCGAGGGTCAGCTCGACCAGCCTGAGCCCGGCAGGACCGAGCACCGCTCCGAGCAGGAGAAAGATGGCGACCTGCGGAATGCCGGAGCGCTCGATGACGCCCGACAGCAGCGACGATACCAGGATGACGATGCCGATCAGCGCGAGCGCGGAAGGCAGGGTTTCAGCGAACAAAGTCACCGCGCTGGATTCCAGGGGAATGCTCGGATACAGGGACTTTCAAGCTATGGACCGCAACCGGTCACCGCAAACAACCTGCAGTCGAAGCCCAAGAGGTAGACAGCAGTAGCTAATCGCAGCACGGTGCGGTAACCTCGCCTATGATCGCGAATGAGCCCTACGCAACGGCGCTCCTCCTGGCCACCGGCGGTCTCCTGCTCGGCATCAGTGTGGTGTTCAGCCGGGCGTCGCAGCGAACCGGCGTGCCGATCGCCCTGCTCTTTATCGTCGTTGGAATGCTGGCCGGCTCCGAAGGCCTCGGCAGGATAGCCTTTGACGACTACCACTTCAGCTTCCGGGTCGGTGTCGTGGCGCTGGCTCTGATCCTCTTCGACGGCGGGCTGAATACTCCGCTCGCAGCGGTGAGGAAGGCAGCGGCCCCGGCCGGCATCCTTGCGACGTTCGGAGTGGCCGGCACGGCGGTGCTGGTTGCAGCCGCCGCGAACGCGCTCGGACTGGGCTGGAGCGAGGCACTCCTGCTCGGTGCGGTCGTCTCCTCGACGGATGCGGCCGCGGTGTTCTCTGTGCTTCGGGGCAGCGGGCTTCAGCTCAAGCAGCGAGTGGGAGTCACGCTCGAGGTCGAGTCCGGCATCAACGATCCGGTAGCTGTCATCCTCACGACAGTGCTCACCGGGAACCTGCTCACGCCGGGTTACGCGTCGGGTTTTCGGATTCCGCTCGAAATCACGGTGCAGCTGCTGATGGGAGCCGCCGTCGGTGCGGCGGTGGGGTACGGCGGCCGGCATCTGCTCTCGAGGCTGACCCTGTCCACCGGTGGACTCTATCCAGTCGTAACGCTCGCCCTCGGCCTCTTTGCGTTTGGCGCGGCAACGCTGGGACACGGGAGTGGATTTCTCGCGGTGTATCTGGCCGGTTTAATACTGGGGAACGGACCCCTGCCCTATCGAACCGGGCTGCTCCGGGTGCACGACGCACTCGCCTGGCTGAGCCAGGTCGGGATGTTCCTGATCCTCGGCCTGCTGGTCTATCCATCCCGTCTGCTCGATGTGGCCGTTGTAGGCCTCGTCATAGCCGCGCTGCTCGCCTTCGTGGTCCGCCCGGTGATCGTGGCGCTCTGTCTGCTTCCGTTTCGGTATCCCCCTCGAGAGATCGGGTACATCGGGTGGGTTGGCCTGCGGGGCGCCGTGCCCATCGTGCTCGCAACCTACCCGGTGCTCGCCGGCGCGCCGGGAGCGGGACGGCTCTTCGACATGGTGTTTTTTATCGTGGTGGCGAGTGCGCTGGTGCCCGGAGCTACGGTCGCGTGGGTCACCCGAAAGCTCCGGCTCCAAAGCAAGGAGCCTCCTGCCCCACAGGCCGTGCTTGCGATCGAGTCGCGCCAGCCGCTCCAGGGCGAGCTCATGTCTTTTTACATCGATGAAGCTTTGGTTGTGGCCGGCATGCCAGCCGAGGAGCTGCCGCTACCCGAGGGCGCGGCCATGACACTGATCGTTCG
>DASPKB010000144.1:0-2090 GCA_035628315.1 Gemmatimonadales bacterium
ATGGAAAGAAACGAGCTGTTCTGCATCCAGCGGCAGCAGCGCGGCCGAGTGACCTGGGAGCCGCTGAGCGGGTTTCAAGCTGCTATCCGGCGCTCGGCCGCGGCACTCGGCGCCGGCAAGCGCCCCTTCATGCTCTCCCGCGCGGCCATCGTGTCGGCCACCTTTCTCCCGCTCGAATCCGGTTACACGCACGTCACCCTGGTAGCGGATGCCCGTAAGGTTCGAACTGAGTACCTGGCCGGGGGCTCGGCGATGGCCGGGGCAGGCGCCGCCGGCACAGCGGCCCTGATCGCACTCGGTGCTCTGCTCCCTGTCGCTCTAGTACCTCTTCCCCTCGCGGCTGGTATCGGCTATGCGATGGTGCGGCGTTTCGGGCCCGCGGTGGCGCGGATCCAGCTCGGCCTTGAGCGCGCGCTGGATGCACTGGAGAGCGGAGGGGGGAAGGCACTGCCCGGGCAGAGCGATCGTGCAGGACTGATGGGGTTGCTGACCGACGAGCTACGCAAGGCGCTCAAGCCCTGACTTCATACCGGAGAGCTGATGAGCGACATCGAAAAGGTCGGGGTGCTGGGCTGCGGGCTGATGGGCAGCGGCATCGCCCAGGCGGCGGCCACCGCGGGGTTCACCACGGTCGCGCGGGACGTTGGCGCTCCGCTCCTGGAAAAGGGCCGCGGAGGAATCCTCAAGTCCATGGGGCGCCTGGTCGAGAAGGGAAAGCTCACCGCGTCTGACCGGGACGCGGCATCCGGCAGACTCTCCTTCACAACCGAGCTCGACGCCCTCCGCGACTGTGACATCATTATAGAGGCGGTCACGGAGGATCTCGAACTGAAGAACCGGCTCTGGAAGGACCTGGACCAGCTCTGCCCCCAGCAAACCATTTTTGCCTCCAACACCTCCAGCCTCACCATCGTAGCCATGGCCGCTGCCACCAGGCGGCCGGATCGCTTCGTTGGACTCCACTTCTTCAATCCGGTGCCGCTCATGCCTCTGGTTGAGGTAGTCCGCACCGTCACTACCAGCCAGCAGACGTTCGAGCGGGCTTATGCCTTCGCCCGCAAGCTCGGGAAGGAGCCTGTAACGGCTACCGACAGCCCGGGTTTCATCGTCAATCTGCTGCTGGTCCCGTATCTGTTGGACGCCGCGCGGGCCTTGGAGCGCGGGGTAGCAACCACGGTGGATCTCGATCGTGCCATGCAGCTGGGTTGCGGCCATCCGATGGGGCCGCTCACCTTGCTCGACTATATCGGGCTCGACACCGTGGTTCGCATCTCCGAGATCATGTTCGAAGCCTACCGCGAGCCTCGCTACGCGGCGCCACCGCTGCTGCAGAGGATGGTGGTGGCAGGTTTCCATGGCCGGAAAAACGGCAAGGGGTTTTATGATTACTCGGTCGACCCGGCTGTTCCCACCGAGCTGGGGCTTGGAGGTACGCAAAGCGTAGGCGGTAAGCGGTAAGCGGGCCACCCACACCCCCGCTCACCGCTCACCGCTCGCCGCTCACGTTTTTCCGGAGAAAACATGCTCGGCTACGACTGGCCTCAACTTCACGCAGCACTCAACGACCTTCCCACCGCTCTGCTTCTCACCGCAGTGCTGTTCGAGCTGATCGCCGTGGTGACTCGGCGGCCGGGCTTCCGCCAGGTCAGTTTCTGGACCCTGATCGTTGGCGCCGTTGGAGGAGCCGCGGCGGTGATCTCCGGGCTTCAGGCCGAAGAGCACATCGAGCATGGCGAGGCCGTTCACCGGGTCATGGAAACCCACGAGCAGCTGGGACTGATTACGCTTGGCGTCTTTGGGGTGCTGGCCCTGTGGCGGATCGTGCGCGAACGCCGAATGGGCGCACTCGAGCGCGCACTGGCGCTGATCCTCTCCCTGGGAGGAGCTGGGGTTCTGTTTGTCACCGCGAACTATGGCGGGCGGTTGATCTTCGAGCACGCTGCGGCAATCCCCAGCCGAGTCCTTCAAGCCGAGCTGCAACAGCGCACGGGAGAGCATGAGCACACCAGCGGCGAGGCCGCCCACACGCAGGCCGCGCCCGATACCATGTCTCCTGCACCGACCCCATCGTCCCGGCCGCATGTGGATCC
>DASPKB010000145.1:0-2257 GCA_035628315.1 Gemmatimonadales bacterium
GGCTGGGTGAGCGGGCGGAGGAAGCGGGCATCAACCTATTCGCCGGATTCCCGGTGGATGCCTTGTTGGTGCAGGGAGACGCCGTGAGAGGGGTTCGGACCACTCCCTCAGGGCTCGAGCGGGATGGCCGGCCCGGCGGCAGCTACACCGACCCCACCGATGTGACGGCCCAGATCACCGTACTGGCGGAAGGTACTCGCGGATTGCTCTCCCAGGCCTATCGCGAGTGGCAGAGGATCGGCTCCAGCAACCCTCAGCTCTTCGCATTGGGAGTGAAGGAGGTATGGGAGACCACTCGTCCGCTGGAGAAGGTGATTCATACGCTCGGCTGGCCTCTGCCCACAG
Organism: Gemmatimonadales bacterium; assembly: GCA_035628315.1. GTDB lineage: Bacteria > Gemmatimonadota > Gemmatimonadetes > Gemmatimonadales > GWC2-71-9 > CAVVWJ01. The sequence continues at coordinate 346 of DASPKB010000145.1, forward strand.
ACGCGTTCGGCGGCAGTTTCATGTATCCGCTGGGACCAAACCAGATCGCAATCGGCCTGGTGGTTGGTCTGGACTATCACGATGCCACACTGGATATCCACAATCTGCTCCAACGAATGAAGCTCCACCCCCTCTTCCGGCCGTATCTCGAGGGAGGTCAACTGCTCGAATGGGGTGCCAAGACGATTCCCGAAGGCGGGTACTATGCGCTTCCGGAGCGCCGGTACGGACCGGGGCTGATGATGGTGGGCGACGCTGTAGGGCTGGTGGATGTCCCATCCCTGAAGGGGATTCATTACGCGATGCAGTCCGGCATCTACGCTGCCCGGGCCGCCTTTTCCGCTATAAAGGAAGGAGGATCATCGAACGCCGCGCTTAGTTCGTACGACCGGATGGTCAACGAGAGTTATATAGTGGAAGATCTCTATCGCACACGGAACATGCGGCTGGCGTTCAAGGACGGCTTCTTTGTTGGCGGCGCCAAGGCCGGTCTGATGACGCTGACGGGTGGCCGTTTCCCCGGCAGCCGCATTGCGATGAAGAGTGATGCCGAGGTTCCTCGGGCAACCGGCAACGCCGCGACCCCAGCTCCCGCAGGTCCTCTCACCTTCAGCAAGCTGGACGCGGTCTTCAAGTCCGGCAACGCCACCCGCGACACAATCCCGTCCCACCTTCTGGTTGGATCCGAGATTAGCGCAGAGGTGGCAGAGTTCTACGCGCATGTGTGCCCCGCCGGTGTCTACGAGCAGATAGATGGACAGCTTCGGGTGAACCCGGCGAATTGTGTCGACTGCAAGGCCACCGACGTCCTGGGTCCGCGCTGGACTGCTCGCGAAGGAGGAAGTGGACCAAAATACCGACTGATGTGAAGCCTGTTGCACGCAGTCAGACTTTGGATTGCATGAGGTAGTCGCACGCGCCGCAAGCGATTCCGCAATTAGGACTTTCCTCCCGGTTTTGCAGTGAATGCATTCTAGACGCTGTCGCATTCCTATGAATTGAGATATTCGGTGCTCTTGCTGAAAATAGAGGAGCCTCAACGCCTTCGAGGAAATGATGTCTCGAGCGAGACACATGACCGCGTACGCCCTCGTGCTCGGAATGGGCCTCAGTGCGCCTTTGGCGGCTGCGGCGCAGACTGGAGCCGGAGCGTGGCAGTCAACGCCGGCATCGATCCTGAAGAGCTCTTTGCGCAACCTGGTAGCGGCCCAGGACAAGTACCGGAGTTCTCACCCGGTGTTTGCCGGGACGATTGAAGCACTACAACTCGATCCCGGGGCTGACGTGAGAATCCAGATCTTGGGCGTGACAGCAAACAGCTGGCGGGCCAAGGCCACCCACCGTGGGCGGCCCGGCCGGAGCTGCGTGATTTTCGTAGGGTCACTAAAGAGCGGAGAGCTTCCAAAGACCGACGGAGACGGAGAAACGGCGGGAGAGGAAAGGGTGCCGCTCTGTGACCGGATGGAGTAAACCAGCGCCCGCGGTGAGACCTAAGCCGGTACTGCCCCAAGCCGCCCTCCGTCCGGTCGGTTTGATCAGCAATGCCTGGCGCTGGGGCGCGGGCGTGATTTCGGCAGGAGCGGGTCTGGTGTCGATTCTTTCGTACACCCACTCGCTCAAGTCCAAGCTCGAGCCGGATTCGCTGGCAGCAGGTGGCGTGAGCGCGGTGCGCTGGATCGGAATTTCACCCACGGTGGATACAGCAACCGCCGTCGGTGACACGATTCAGCTGGCAGTCACAGCAACCGACGGGAGAGGCAACGCCCTCCTCGGTGCCGCGACCGTTTGGAACAGCAGCGACACGAGCGTGGCCACGGTGGACAGCGGAGGAATGGTCGTCACCCGGGGCCAGGGTGGAACCGCGGTGACCGTGACCGTGGGTGACAAGTCGGTAAAGTCGCGGATCTACGTG
>DASPKB010000146.1:0-4508 GCA_035628315.1 Gemmatimonadales bacterium
CTGGACTCCGCGAACAGTGAGCGACTGCACCAGCTCTTTGCGCATTTATCCCGGGAGTTCGAGACCGCACTTGTGGTCGTCACCCACAATCGATCGCTGGCCAGCCGCGCCGACCGGGTGCTGTCGCTGGAAGGCGGTCGATTGATCCCCCTCTCCAGCGTGGAGTCGATGCCGTAATGTCCTGCGAGCAATGCCACGAGCGCGAGGCAGTCATCCACCTCACCCAGATCGTCAACGAGCAGGTGACCACGCTCCACCTGTGCGAGCGCTGTGCGGCTGAGAAAGGCGTCGAGAGTCCCGGGTCGCAGCCCAAGACGCCATTGGGAACCTTCCTGGCTGCCATGGGCCAGGAGCTGCCCGAACAGGCGCCCACGCCTCGCGCAGGAGAAGCCTGTCCTCGCTGTGGCGGATCGTTGCAGGACTTCCGCGAGAGCGGGCGGCTCGGCTGCCCGGCCTGTTACCGGACCTTCGAGGTGCCGCTGCGGGATCTTCTGCGACGGCTGCATGGGTCCACCCACCACATGGGTGAGCGTTACGCCGATAAGGAAGCTGCAGCTCCAGCCGAGCGACACCAGGCGGCCGAGCTACGCGAACAACTGCGGCTGGCCGTCGAGACGGAAAACTTCGAATTGGCCGCGGAGCTCAGAGACCGCCTTCGGGTTTTAGAATGATCGATCTCAGTCTTCTTACTGATGGTGGCGTGGGTTGGCTCGACGCGAGCGGGCCGTCCAGCCATCTCGTGCTGTCCACCCGCATCCGGCTGGCGCGCAATTTGGCAGACCGAGTGTTCCAGGGACGAAACTCGGAGACCGAGCGCGAGGACATTCTGGCGACGGTGGAAACGGCGGCTCGGGACACGGTCCTCCTCCGTCGGGCGATCAAGTTCCGGCTGGACCGGATGGAGCGGTCTGACCGGCAGCTGCTTCATGAGCGCCACCTGGTGAGCAAGGAGTTGGCCGGGCTGGATGCCGACGGCAGAGTCCGGTCGGGAGCCTCGGTCCTGGTTCAAGACCGGCTCGGCGTCATGTTGAACGAGGAAGACCATCTCCGGATGCAGGGGCTGCATTCCGGGTTTGCACTAGATGCGGCCTATGCCGAAGTCGATCGGCTCGACGCCGAACTGGGACAACGACTTGCATTCGCATTCCATTCTGAGTTTGGTTACCTTACCTCCTGTCCGACCAACGTTGGCACCGGGCTTCGGGCCTCGGTCCTGATCCATCTGCCCGGCCTGGTGCTGACCAAGGAAATCTCCAAGGTGCTACAGGGCCTGGCGCAGGTTGGACTGACCTTTCGCGGCCTGTACGGCGAAGGCAGCGAGGTCGTCGGGAACTTCTTCCAACTGTCCAACCAAACCACGCTCGGGAGTTCCGAGTACGAGCTGCTCGATCATCTTGGCAAGATGGTCCGGCAGGTCATGGATTACGAGGAGCAGGCCCGGCAAGTCCTGCTGCGCGATGCTCCGGCCATCATCGAGGACAAGGTTTGGCGGGCGTACGGTTTGCTTCGTTATGCCCGAGCCCTGTCGTTCGAAGAGGCCATGAACTTGTTGAGCGGCGTGCGACTGGGGGTGGGGGTCAATCTGATTCCCGAGGTCGGCATGTACACACTCAACAAGTTGTTGGTGTACACCCAGCCCGCCCATCTGGCCGTGGCCGAAGGGGTGGCACCCAATGATCCCGACCTGCCGGTCCGGCGGGCACAGTTCGTGCGCAAAGTGCTGGAATCCGAAGTGGGACGTCGCGGATGAGCCGCAACGGCAGACCTTCGGAGCTACGTAGGGTATCGAGATGAACGGATACAACTTTACTGATCGTGTCCGCAAAGTCCTGCAGATGGCGCGCGAAGAGGCGGCTCGTCTGCATCACGAATATGTGGGGACGGAGCACATCCTCCTCGGCCTCATTCGAGAGGGCGAGGGGGTGGCGGCGGCAGTCCTCACCAACCTGAACGTCGATCTCGAAGATATTCAGCAGAAGATCGAAGAGACCGTCAAGAAGGGGAAAGCGGCGGCCGCGGCCGGCCCCGACCTCCCCTACACCTCACGCGCCAAGAAGGTGCTCGAGCTGGCCATGACCGAGGCCCGTGAGCTGAATCACTCCTACGTCGGAACCGAGCATCTGCTGCTGGGATTGCTCCGCGAGGAGAAGGGTATCGCGGCCCAGGTGCTGACCGATGCTGGCGTCAATCTGGAACAGTCCCGCGCCGAGACCCTGCGTCTGCTCGGCAGCGACATGCCGCAGGCCTCAGCCGGCAGCGGGAGCAGCCAGCCCAGCTCAACGCCCAAGTCGGAGAAGAAGTCCAAGACTCCGGCACTTGATCACTTCTGCCGCGATCTGACGCAACTTGCCGCGGAAGGCCAGCTCGATCCCACGATCGGCCGCGCCAAGGAGATCGAGCGCGTAATGGAAATCCTGGCCCGGCGCAAGAAGAACAATCCGGTTCTCATCGGCGAGCCTGGGGTCGGCAAGACTGCCATTGTGGAAGGTCTGGCGCTGCTCATTGCGAACGGGCTCTGCCCCGATGTGCTGAGAGACCACCGGGTGCTCTCGCTCGACATGGCTGCCGTCATCGCGGGCACCAAGTACCGCGGGCAGTTCGAAGAGCGGCTCAAGGCGGTCATGAACGAGATCGCCCAGAACAAGCAGATCATCCTATTTATCGACGAGTTGCACACCCTCGTCGGCGCCGGTGCGGCCGAGGGCGCCATCGATGCATCCAACATGCTGAAGCCCGCGCTCGCTCGGGGCGAGCTCCAGTGCGTAGGCGCCTCCACCCTCAACGAGTACCGCAAGTACATCGAGAAGGATGGGGCTCTGGAGCGTCGGTTCCAGACGGTCGTGGTGGAGCCGCCTTCAGTGGCCGAGACCGTGGAGATCCTGAAGGGTCTGAGAAAGAAGTACGAGGATCACCACCGGATCAGCATCCCGGACGTTACCCTGAGCGCCGCGGCCGAGTTGTCGGAGCGCTACATCACCGACCGCTTCCTGCCGGACAAGGCTATCGACGTGATCGATGAGGCGGGGGCCCGTGCCCGCCTGGCCTCGCAGGTACCGCCGGCCGAAGTGGCTGAGCTCAAGACTGCGCTGGAAAAGGTCAACGTCCAGAAGGAAGACGCCGTCCGCGACCAGAACTTCGAGCGCGCGGCCTCGCTTCGAGACCAGGAACGTGATCTGCAGAACCAGATCCGGCTCAAGAACGAGGAGTGGGAGCGCGAGCGGCAGACCAAGCGGCCTGTCATAGACGAGGAGGCCATCGCATTCATCGTCTCCCGCTGGACCGGTATTCCGGTCACCCGGCTGCAGGAAGCTGAGACGGCGCGGCTGATGCGCATGGAGGAGGAGCTCCACGGCTCGGTCGTCGGCCAGGATGAGGCGATCAAGGCAGTTTCCCGGGCCATACGGCGCTCCCGCGCCGGGCTCAAGGACCCCAACCGTCCGATCGGGTCATTCATCTTCTCTGGTCCTACCGGGGTGGGTAAGACCGAGCTGGCCCGGGCTCTGGCCAAGTTCCTGTTCGCAGACGCATCGGCCCTGATCCGGGTCGACATGTCGGAATACATGGAGAAGTTCTCGGTTTCGCGGCTGATCGGAGCCCCTCCGGGCTACGTCGGATACGAGGACTCCGGTACCCTGACGAAGGCCGTGCGGCGGAAGCCGTATTCGGTGGTGCTGCTGGACGAGATCGAGAAGGCACATCCGGATGTCTTCAACATCCTGCTTCAGGTGCTGGACGAGGGGCATCTCACCGACAACTACGGCCGGGTGATCGACTTCAAGAACACCGTCGTGATCATGACCTCCAACGTGGGTGCCCGGGACATCATGCAGGGCAAGACCCTGGGCTTCCACGGTGGCGATCAGCGGCGCAGCTTTGAGAAGATGCAGGACACCGTCAAAGAGGAGATGAACAAGGTCTTCAATCCGGAGTTTCTGAACCGGCTCGACGATGTGATCGTGTTCCACCCGTTGGCCAAGGAGCACATCGCACAGATCGTCACCATCCTCCTGCGCGAAGTGCAGCGGCGCCTGGGCGATGAGGTCAAGCTCACGCAGGCCGCAACCGACTTCCTGGTGGATCACGGGTACGACCAGAACTATGGCGCCCGCCCCTTGAAGCGCTCGATCCAGCGGTACATCGAGGATCCCTTGAGCGAAAAGATCCTGCTCGGTGAGTTCGGCCGGGGGGACGAGATCGAGGTCGATGTCTCGCCGGACGGCGATCGGTTGGTGTTCCGGGCGCTGACCGGAACCCAGGCGTAAAGCCGCGCGGCGGGCTTCCCTTCGGAGGTCCGCCGCGTTTTACTCCGCCCCCGTGTTGATGCATCGTTTCCTACCGACTCTTCTCGTCTGCTGGCTTCTGCTGGGAGGGCAGACGGTCCTGCGGGCCCAGGATGCCTCCCCACCCTCCGTCGACAGCGTTGTCGTTCAGGGAAATCAGCGACTCACTACCTCGCAGATCCTTGGCAGCGCCGGGATCGTTCTTCGCCAGCCGATCAACTACCGCGA
>DASPKB010000147.1:0-2213 GCA_035628315.1 Gemmatimonadales bacterium
CTCGATGCCCCGTGACCTTGCCGCGGCGCCGTTCAGGTAGGTGGGTTCCCCAGGCCCTGCACTCTCATCGTAAAGGATCATGTCCCGAAAGCGCTGGTCGAAGTAAATAGCCCAAAGGGATAGCCTACGAACGACCAGGTCGTGCTCGATTCCAATCTCCCAGCTGGTGGAGCGTTCCGGCTTAATCTCCGGATCACCCACCACAAACGGAGCGTTGCAGAACTGCTCGCAGAAGGTGGGCGCCTTGAACGCCCGCCCTAGCGATCCCCGAAGCCGAGTCTCCCACGGCAACCGGTACACAGCTCCTGCCCGGTAGGTGAAGAATGTTCCGAACTCACTGTTGTGATCCAGGCGGGCATTTAGGTTCAGCGCCAGGCCGCCGGGGAGGTCCAGGAGCGCCTGCCCGTAGTATCCAAACGTGGAGCGGCTGCGGTCGAAGGGAACGTCGGAGGTTGTGGCGATGCCCCCGAAGTTCGATGTCGTTTCACCCGATTGACGCTCGGCCTCTCGCTCGACCTGGGTCCCGGCGGTCAGGATCAGCACACTGGAGGGGTATGCAGTCAGCCGGAGATCGATATTCCCGCGGTCGCCTCGTGAGTCACGCCTGGAGGCGAAGCCAAACCCCAGGGTATCTCCCGGATTGTCCGGCTGATCGTTGAATTCCCCGTCGGTCCGGCTGCCTCCTGCCGTGAGCCGAACCTCGACTCGGTCGCTCAGCCTGCGGGCTACATCGAGGCCGAGGGAGACAGCCTGCTCCGCAGAGGACTGGTTGCTGTCGCCCAGGAAGCCCGAGAAGTCGGTGGGAAAATGATAGCGGCTGTCGCTGAACCGGCCGGTAAAAGCCAGATCGCTCCGGGCGTCCAGCGCGCTGCGGAGGCTGCCACTTACAACCGTATTGCCGTAGTCGTTGTTGAACGGGTAGGTCCCGTCGGTGGAGAGTCGGCTCAGGTCAGCGGAGTAGCCCGCTCGCGGCGACCCACCCCGCAGCGCGGCATGTCCCGTCAGAGTGCCAAATGAGCCGGCCTCGGCTCCGCCCTCCACCGCAAGCCCGGTGACCCCGCCCCGGGTAAACACCTGCACTACACCGCTGACCGCGTCCGAGCCGTAGATCACGCTCGCTGGGCCACGCAGGATCTCGATGCGCTCCACGTTATCCGTGGTCAGGTTGGCCCAGTTGTAGGCCCCGCCCGACTGATTCACCGGCACTCCATCGACCAGCACCTTCACGTAGTCGCTCTCGCCTCCGCGAAGAAATACCGAGCTCACGCCGCCATAGGAGCCGGCCTGCACGCTTATCGCGCCGGGAACTTCGCGAAGGGCATCATGCACGAACCGAAGCCCGCGAGCTCTCAGCTCGTCGCCTTCGATGACAGTGACCGAGGAGACCACCGCGTCGGCCGGAGTGGGAGCGCGAGTCGGGGTAACCACCAGCTCCTGAAGCTGCGTGGTGTCGCGTGCATCCTGGGCCTCGAGAGTCGAAGCCAGCACAGCTGCGGCAAACAGAATCGAGACGAGAGACTTCATGGACCTCTCCTGAACAGAGACCACCATGGAAGGGGATTGCCATTACCCTGCACTCCGGGCGCGGTCGGACCGACGCAGGGGCACGACCTGAGGCGAGCCGTCAGGCCAGGCTGTAACCGACACCGGCCATTCAAAGACCCGCGAGAGGATATCCGACTTCAGCACCTCCGCTGGCCGACCCGCCGCGACAACCGAGCCTCGGTCCAGCAGGAGCATGCGATGGGCGAAGCGCGCGGCGAGGTTGAGATCGTGGGTTATGACGAGTCCGGCGAGGCCATCGCTGACCAGCTGTGCTACCAGCTCGAACAACTCCATCTCGTGCCGAACGTCGAGCGATGCTGTCGGCTCATCGAGTACGAGGGCGCGGGGCTCTTGTGCCAGCGCGCGCGCCACCCTAACCCGCTTCCACTCGCCGCCCGACAGTGAGTCAACCGGCCGCTCGGCCAGGTCGAGTATGTCGCACTGCTGGAGCGCCTTCTGGACGGCGGCGTGGTCTCGCCGTCCGGGCGCGGCGAGCGGTCCGAGGTACGCATAGCGCCCGAGCATCACGGTTTCCGCCACGCTCAGTGGGAACACTGCCTCTTCCTGCTGGCCGACCACGCCGACCACCTGCGCGAGCCGCCGGCGCGACCAATGAGCGACCGCTTTCCCGTCGATCAGCACATCGCCGCGCTCGAGGGGAATCAGCC
>DASPKB010000148.1:0-2718 GCA_035628315.1 Gemmatimonadales bacterium
GGGTATCGTGAAGCGGATGACGGAGCAGGGGCTCACCCCGGGCAGCGCGACCTTAAAGGTGCTGGTGCGGGACGCGCTGTTCAAGCTGTGGAAGGTGGTTGTGCACAGCGGCACGGTGGCTGATATTATCAGAGATTCTCAATCGGATCATGTTCTGGAATTGGTTGAAGCGGATCTTGATGCCGAGGAGCGGACGGACCTGACGCAGATCGTGGAAAGTGTCATGGAGGCTCTCGTCGAGGTTACGTTTTGAGTTGCTTTCTTCTTGTAATCCAACCGTTTTCCGCTCGATGCAGAGGACGGGTGAGAGCATCTTCGGTTTCCCAACCGGCATCGATTCGATACGTGAGAGCTACCGCACTGATGTTGAATCGCTTGGCCCAGACAGAAATAGGGAGCGTCTCTCCTTGAAAGGTCAGCAGCCGGTTATCCCTGCGGGCCAACGACTGATCGAGCGGTGTGGCCCAGACGCAGTTGTCGGGCGAGTAAGGCCCGTCATTGTCAACGCGATGCAAGGTGTGTTCGAGGCTGGGCCGTTCGCCCATGTCGGCGATGAACTGCTCAAAGGAGTGATCCCATTCGGGGCAGACGTAGATTCCCCGACCGCCATAGCTAGCGAAGTCACGGCCGTTGGGATTGCGGCAGCGGTGTCTGATGCCAACCCAGATATGGTAGAGCGGATGCTTGTGTCGCTTGAAGGCGTTTCGGTAGCAGGGCATCGAGCAGAAGCGGGTCTTGCCCTGCCGGACCTCGCAGGGTCGACGGACGAAGGGCGTGCCGCACGTCTCACAGTGGAATGTCTGGTTCATAGTCTTCATCCTGTGTCGTTGTTACCAAGTTCGTCAACTCGCATGCCAATTCCTGCCTGGTCGGCGTTTTAGATGGCCTTCAAACGTTACACCGACGAGGAAAGGGAAGCCATCCTCGCCATCCTTGAGGTGAACGGCGGCGATACCGAAACGACGGCAGCGCAGACGGGTGTTCATCAGAACACGCTGATCCGCTGGAGAGACGACCTCACCAAGCTTGGTGACAAAAAAAAGGCTGCTCTTGCCGACCGGCTGGAAGAGCTGGCTCACATTCTGGTGGACGCCATCCCGAACAAGGTGGCCTTCGCACCGCTCCAGCAGGTCGCAACAACCCTGGGCATTGTGACGGAGAAGATGCTCCTCCTCCGTGGGGAGCCGACAAGCATTGAGCACCACAGCAGCGAGGACGCACGAGAGAGAATCGCTCGCCGTCTCATTGAGCTTGGCGCCGGAGAAGATCAGGAACCAGCTCCTGAACAGCTTGAGCGAGGAAGACGCGACGGCGCTGGAGTATGACTGGCGCTTCTGGGCGCGCCCCAATCAGCTCGCGCCGCCGGGTGACTGGAAGTACTGGCTGATCAAAGCGGGCCGAGGGTTCGGGAAGACCCGGTCCGGAGCGGAGTGGGTGCGGGAGCAGGTACGTCAGGTACCGATCGTGAACCTGATTGGCGCGACCGTGGACGATGCCCGCGACATTATGATCGAAGGTGAGAGCGGGATTCTCGCCATCTGTCCGAAGTGGGAGCGGCCGGAGTATGTGGCGCAGAAGCGCCTCCTGCGGTGGCCGAACGGCGCCAAGAGCCTGATCTTCACGGCGGATGAGCCGGAGCGGCTGCGGGGAAAGCAGCACCAGCGGCTCTGGGCGGATGAGCTGGCTGCGTGGCGGTATCCGGAGGCATGGGACCAGGCCATTCTCGGACTGCGGCTGAAGCCGGATCCGAAGGCGGTGATCACGACCACGCCGCGACCGACGCCGATCATCCGGGAGTTGATGGCGGATCCGGAGTGTGTGGTGACGGCGGGCAGCAGTTACGAGAACCGCCGCAACCTCGACCCGTCCTGGTTCCGGAAGATCATCCGGAAGTATGAAGGCACCCGGATGGGTCGGCAGGAGATTTACGCGGAGGTCTTGTCGGACTTCCCAGGGGCGCTCTGGCAGCGGGAGATGATCCATCAGGGCGAGCTGCGGGAAGAGGACCGGGACCGGATCGTCGTGGCTATCGACCCGGCAGTGACCTCCAACGAGGAGAGCGACGAGACCGGAATCATGGTCTGTGCGAAGGGAGTGGACGGCCGGTATTACGTGCTGGATGACCTGACCTGTCGGCTCTCACCACACGGGTGGGCGAAGCGGGCGGTGAACGCTTATCACCGGTATGGGGCGGATCGGATCGTGGCCGAGACGAACAACGGCGGCGATATGGTGCTGGAGACCATCAAGCACATCGATCCGGAAGTCTCGCTCAAGAAGGTGACGGCGACGCGGGGAAAGCGGGTGAGAGCGGAGCCTATCGCTGCCCTCTACGAGCAAGGAAAGGTCTCGCACGCGCTGGCGTTTCCGGAGCTGGAAGATCAGATGTGTTCCTTCGTGCCGGATGACGTGATCGGTCCCGATGACCGCGTAGATGCCCTCGTGTGGGCACTGACGGAGCTCTCGGGGACGGTGGAGCACCGGTGGGAGGCGTTCTAGGTGGCACCGCCCAGGAAAACGCACTGCATCCACGGACACGAGCTGACGCCGGAGAACACGGGGCGGCAGTCGGGGGGAGGACGCTACTGCAAGCGGTGTTCGGTGGAGCGGGTCAAGGAGTACTACCAGCGGAACCGCAGCAAGGTGCTGCAGCAGCGGGCCGAGCACTACCGGCGGAACCGGGAGCGGCTCTGCGCGGTTGAGCGCGAGCGATACCAT
>DASPKB010000149.1:0-2886 GCA_035628315.1 Gemmatimonadales bacterium
CTCCCGCGCTACAGCGCTGGCGGGAGCAAGGCATCGACATCGCGATCTTCTCGTCCGGCAGCGTCCAGGCACAGCAGTCTCTCTTCGGCCACACTGCGGCGGGTGACCTCACCGGTTTTATCCGCGACTACTTCGACACCACGACCGGACCCAAGACCGCACCGGAGAGCTACGAACGCATCGCGGCCAGGCTCGAGCGCTCTCCTTCAGAGGTCCTCTTTTTGTCAGATGTGGTTGCGGAGCTCGATGCGGCGCGAGTAGCGGGCATGCGAACCGGACTCTGCGTGCGGAAGCCGCAATCCGCTGCGTTATCCATGGAACATCCTGCTGTTCATTCGTTCCATGAGGTCGCCTGAAGCGATCCAGCAGAGCTGAAGCGGCGAGCATCAGGAGTTCTGGCCCGCGGAGAATCGGTCCTTGTCAGGCCCGGCCGAGGCCGGGCGATTCGGCCGACGGGTCGGTAGAGGTCGCGGCATCGGTGCACGCCAAGACAAGTCCGGCAGCACTGCCGCGATGAGATGTCGAAGGTTACGCGTGTGCTCTCCGGCAGTGATTGATGTCGGCGATCTGTTCATCGATCTCACTCAGGTCTGACGCCGCCTGCAGCTTCTCATACAGCTTCCGAGCTTGTTTGAGCCGGGCGATCGCATCCTCATGGCGACCCTGGATACGGTAAAGTCCGGCCAACTCCTTCGCTGCATCTGCTTCACTTAGCGGACAGCTTGCATTCGCCGCGATTTCCAGAGCCGATCGAAGGTGCGACTCGGCCATGGCGGGCCGCCCCAGTCGCTTGAATACCATGCCCAGCATCCGATGGGCTCCAGAGATGTCGCGGCGGGCATCGATCTTCTGGAATGCGCGCAGAGCCTGCTCTGATTCGGCGCGGGCGCCGGCGATGTCGTCTACAGCCAGTCGAACCTCTGCCCGGTTCAGTGCCACCAGTCCCTTGAGATGATGGTCCCCTGCTGCCTCGGCGAAGGCCTTGGAGGTTCGATAATGCCGGTCTGCCTCCATCCACTGTTTTCGGTCAGCGTGAATAAGCCCAAGGTTGTGGTGCGCGATCGCGCAGCCGCGTTCATCCTGGATCGCCTCGTAGGCGGCCAGCGAGCAGCGGTAATGCTTCAGGGCCTCGGTCCACTGTCCCCGGATGTTCGCGATTATGCCGAGATTCTGTTCGATTTTGGCGACGAGGGTCGGGGTTTCACCCGCGAGTCGGAGGGCATACCTACACTTTTCGACCGCTTCCTCCAGATCGCCCCGCTCCAGGGCAAACCCCGCGAGAGCATTGCACGCGTCGGCAGCCAAATCGTCGGCGCCCCCTTTGAGCGCAAGGTCCCAACTCCGCTGGCAGAGATCGCGGGCAATCTCGGGCTCGGACCGGAGATGATGCAGCACCCCCAGGCGGCGTAATCCCTCGGCCTGCAACCTCGGGTCGGACCCGTCTCGCGTGAGCTCAATGGCTGCTGCGTAGCAGTCCATCGCCTCAGCCAGACGGCCGCCGATATCATGGTGGCGGCCTTCACGCAGAAGATCGCGGGCGCTGACCGTGTTAAGCGCCTCGCTCAGGTGATTGTTCATGAATACGTGATGTCTCAGTACGCGACCGCATAACGGGACTTGAGCACGTATTTGGAGAAATGCCTGAGCCGGGCATGCACCGCTCGATCGAGCGTATCGGTAGCTACCGGTTCGATCGTTTCGAGAACCGTGGTCATGGCGTCGTCGACGTATACCACGTCCAGCAGCGGCCTGGTTACATCAGGACAGTTCCTGTAGCTGAGGGACAGAGTCGGTGGGTATCGAGTATCGAACTGGAGCCCTTCGGGAGACAGTACGACATAGTTGAGGGTATCCGAAGGCGCTTCCATTCGGATGAGCGTCGTCTTGTGCAGGGCGCCAGCCGGGATCCTGAGCATATGCCGGCCTGCTCGCACGGTTCCGCCGCTTCGGCCTATCCGCGCGGAGCCGCTGGCATTGGGTTGCGGCTCGCAGCGCAGGAAGCTGCCGCTGAGGGAGGAGGTGTGATCCACGGGCGGGAACGGGCTTGCACGCGGACCGGTCATCTCTCCTGAACACGCGATAGCCAGGAGCACACTAACCGCGAAAGAAAACCCGCTCACTACTCGTGGAGCCCGTTTCACAGCGCCTCCTCCTACCGCGATGGAGTAATAGCTGGCTCGCTGCCGGACAGATCCGTACGGCACTCGTTCATCCGCTATGGCCGAGATGTACCTTCAGCTTTTGATCAGCCGGCTTGGACGTGCTCTGCCGGCCCGGGATCAGGCAACCGGTGTGCCCCAGTTTGACGTGTTGTGAACTGAGTCACGCAGGTACCAGCATAACCTGAACAAAGCTCGACTCTGCTCCGCTTTGACCCGGCCGTGCAATGTTTGAGCTGTCTAGCTCTTGAAGGGGTGGCATCGGGTGACTGTTGTGGGCCTGCCACCACGAGCGCGGAGATTTTAGAACAGCTTAGGCCGCAACGTTCTGCAGCACAGTTTCCCACTCAGCCCTGAGCTGCCTAAAGGTTTGGCAGCGATACGGCACTGCTTCGACCCCGACCGACTAGCGACGCGCAGGAGGATAGAGAAGCCGCTCCCCGACAAGGTCCGGTCTGACTAAGATGTGATTGCGGAGCTCATTGCTCGAGCGGCGGGCATGCGATCGTTCATTCCTTGATCAGGTTACCTGAGACCAGCGCTACCGGGTGTAGATCTCGCTTTCATTAGGATACTCCGTACCCGACCCGTGGCCTCCGCCTACGGCTACCAGATGGGCGCTGCCGTCGAGCGTCACCCGCACCACTCCGTCATGCGACCACTTCGGCCGGGCCCGGCTCCGCCACACGTTGGTCGAGGGATTGTATTCGTAACTCTGCAGATCATG
>DASPKB010000150.1:0-15879 GCA_035628315.1 Gemmatimonadales bacterium
ATTCCCGCTTGCGCCGCCGCGCCACACCGGTGCAATACTCCCGGAGTCTGGGACAGAGCTCGCAGTTAGTGATCTGCTCAGCCAGCTGGGAGAGCGGCGTCAGGTAGGTCTTGAGCAGCCCTGAAATCTCAGTCGGGGAGCCGAAGCAGCAGCCGTTCGGTGCTGCCCGCGGCTTTCGGTTCGATCTGGGCGAAGATCGTTAGCTCGGTGGTGCTCGTGGGACCACACGAGTAGGGGACCAGGCCCCGCACCTCGATGGTCAGTCCGGCTTCGCCCAGCGTCCAGGAGCCGGCCCGCCGGCCTGCGCCGGCGGCCGTGCATTTCCCCGCCACGCGGACCCGCCGGCCGAGCAAGCTATCGCTTTCCAGCGCCTGCTGGATGCTGACGAGAGGAGCCTGATCCGCCCGCACGGGAACCGCACCGCCAGCGGGGAGGCCGGCAACTCCGTCACCGGAGGGCTCTGCCCGAGGGGGACTGGTGGTTGCGGGGCCGGTGCCCGGATCGGCCACCGGAGTGGGGTTGCCCGGGCTGCGGGCAGCTCCGCCCCGCGGATTACATGCCCCCGACGAGAGCAAGGCTGCGAGCAGCGCGACCGACCAGACCGCACCTACGCCAGTCCTTGCTCTAAGAGACACGTCGGGTTTTCCGCTTCATGAAGTCCATCAAGATGAACTGGCCCAGTGTCATCGTGTTGGTGAAGTAAGCCTTGCCCTTGCAGATGGATGCCACCTGCTTCACGAACTCCACCAGGCTTCGATCGCGCGCCAGCATGAACGTGTTGATCATGATTCCGGAGCGGCGACAGTTCGCGACCTCCCGGTAGGTTGCCTGCAGAATTTGGGGATCAAGCCCCATGGAGTTCACGTAGATGCGGCCATCCGTCATGGTGAGCGCCGACGGTTTTCCGTCGGTAATCATGATGATCTGCCGCATATCCTTCTTCTGCCCGAGGAGGAGCCGGCGAGCCAGCTTGAGTCCCTCCGCGGTGTTGGTGTGGTACGGGCCCACCTGCGCCGTAGCCAGGGCACTGAGCGGGATCTCCTCCGCCGAATCATGAAACAGTACGACGCGAAGGCTGTCGCCTGGATACTGGGTCCGTATCAGGTGGGTGAGTGCCAGCGCCACCTTCTTGGCCGGTGTAAAGCGATCCTCGCCATAGAGAATCATGGAGTGGGAGCAGTCCAGCATCAGCACGGTGGCGGCGGAGGAGCGATACTCCGACTGGCTCACCATCAGATCACCGTACTCCATGTTGAGGGGAACGCCGAGGCCCTCCCTCGCGATGGCATTGGTCAACGTGGCAGGGACGTCCAGATTGAGCACGTCGCCGAATTCGTAGCGCTTGCTCACGCCCTCGGCCTCGACTCCGGTGGCGAGGTATGGTGTGTCGTGCGCTCCGAAGCTCGACTTGCCCACGCTGCCCAGCAGATTTTTGAGCGTCTTGTAGCCGAGGAAGTCGATCCCCTTCTCGGTAAGATTGAACTGCACCTGCTGCGCGGCGGAATGGGCCTGGCCTCCGGGCCCGAAGACGGACTGATATCCCTGCGGCACCTGGGGAGCCTGGGTCACGTTCAGATATCCCTCGTCCATCAAACGCTGAACGATCCGATCGAGCAGTTGGCTCAGCTCACTCTCGATTTCCTTGTCGCGTGCCTCATCACCGGAGCTCTCGCCCCGCAACACCTTGAGCATGTCGGGGGTGAGCTGGCCTGACTCCATCAGTGCCTGGAGAATGGCCTGGCGTAGGGCCTCCAGCGAGCGCTCCCCGTCGCCCGTGTCATCATGCCAGAATGAAGGCGAGTTTCCCGCAAAACCGGACTGCAGCAGGAAGTCGCTGAGCTGGTCCAGCAGTCCTTGCAGGTTGACCGCGTCAGCCAGCTCGGGGTGGTATTTGGAGTAGGTAGTGAACCGCATCGTTGCCGTCGAGAGCCTCAGGGTCGAAAGGTCGGGCTAGAGCTAAGATGTATATCCTGGTTGGTTCGAGGTCGCAGTGACGTAGCCCAACCTACCCGAAGCTGATTCCTCCCTTACCATATCCTGGCTCCCGCCGCTCCGGCTTGGCCCGGGTATAGCCCAGCTCCTCGCTTCGGCTGATTCGTTTCTGTGCGGCCAGGCCTTCCAGCACCAGTTCGCATGCTGCCACCTGACGCCCGGGGTCGCTCGAGTCAGCCAGCCCGAATTCCGCCACCAGCTCAACCAGACCGGGCACTACCCCGAAACCTTTCAGGCACACGTCCGAACGCTGGTCGCCCGAAACCTTGAGCGCTCCGCCTTGATCGAACCAGGCGACAATCTTGCTCAGGTCGGCGCCTCCCATGCGCTCCTCCAGCACCCGCCCGGCAGCCCGGCGGATCAAATCGCGAGCTATCGTATCGCCACCCTGGAGCTCACCCTCGTATTCCAGCTCCAGTTTTCCGGTGATAGATGGGACCGCCGCGTAGATGTCGCTTACCCGGGGTACCACTGTGCTCTCCTTGAGGGCCGCCGTACGCCGCTCGGCGTTGGAGATGGCGTTTTCCAGAGTGCTGATGGGCAGCCGCTGGCTCACACCGGACCGCTTGTCGATCCGCTTGTCGTCTCGAGCCTCGAACGCGACCCGCTCGATCACCTCGAGAACAAAATCCGGAATGTTCAGCGCCGGCCCGCCTCTGCGGGTCCATGCTTCCTGGGCCGTGATCTCCATGCCGAGTTGCACCGAGCGCGGGTAGTGGGTGATTACTTCGGAGCCGATCCGGTCCTTGAGCGGAGTGATGATCTTGCCTCGTGCGGTGTAGTCCTCCGGATTGGCTGTGAAGGCGAGGAGCACATCGAGCGGCAGCCGCACCGGATATCCCTTGATCTGAACGTCGCCTTCCTGCATGATGTTGAACAAGCCCACCTGAACCTTGCCACTCAAGTCCGGCAGCTCGTTGATCGCGAAGATGCCGCGATTGGCGCGGGGCAGCAGCCCGAAGTGCATGGTAAGCTCGTCCGACAGCAGATGGCCTCCCCGGGCAGCCTTGATTGGATCGACGTCACCGATCAGGTCGGCAATCGTGACATCCGGCGTGGCCAGCTTTTCCACATAGCGTTGCTCGCGCCGGAGCCAGGCGATGGGTGTAGCGTCGCCGCACTCCTCCAGCAGCTCACGGGCATACTTCGAGATCGGTGCGAAGGGATCGTCGTTGACCTCGCTGCCCGCAATGATGGGAATGCGTTCATCCAGCAGGGTGGTGAGCTCCCGGAGTATTCGGCTCTTTGCCTGACCGCGCAGCCCCAGCAGGATAAAGTGGTGCCGCGCGAGCAATGCGTTGATGATTTGCGGGAGGATGGTATCCTCGTAGCCCACGATTCCGGAGAATAGTGGCGCTCCGGATTCCAGGCGGGCCAGGAGGTTGCTGCGGATCTCCTCCCGGACGGTGCGTCCCCGATATGGAGCCTCCGCCCAGCGGCTGTTCTTCAGTTCACCTATGGTGCGTGGCTCGATCATATATGAGGTCGCTCGAAAGTCGGGAAAACGTGCAGATCTAGGATTACCGGCATGAAGAACGTGAGAGATGGATGATAAGGTGGTGCGACGCTGGACGAAGGCTGCCCCATGGTTCACCTTGACAAAGCCGGCGCGCGACGTACTTTCGCGGCGCGCTTCTGCCCAGCAGCACTGACAGGCCCAGTCCCCAGCTCATGCACTGCCGACCTTCTCTGAGGAACTGACGATGAAGACCACACTGGTGTTGACCGCGGTTCTCCTGCTTGCCGGCTGCGAGAGGAGAGATGCCGCCCCGGCTTCTGATACGTCGGCGATGAGCCCCGCTACGTCTGATACCGGCATGGGCATGACGGCCGACACTGCGATGGCTCGGGACACTGCTCGGAGGTAACCGACTCACCCGTCGAGATCGTCGGGCCCGAACGGAAGGGCCACTACGGTGGCTGGCTGACCGCCAGCCACCAGCTTTTCTCCCACCGAAACTTCGCGCCGAATCAACCCTAAACCAATCGCCCGATCCTCCAGACTGAGGGTAGAGCGGACGCTACCTACCTCCCGTTCTCCCTTGTGAATGGATCGGGTGTGAAGCGGCGATGGACTGGCCCAGCGCAGCCCGCGAAGCTCCCGATTGGTGTGCCCCCGGAAGTGCAGGCGCGCTACAGTCTCCTGTCCGGTGTAGCAGCCCTTGGTGTAGGAAACTCCTCCGATCTCATCGTAGCGCACCTCCTGCGGAAGGGTGCGCTCATCGATCTCGGCACCAAGCGCCGGCCAGCCGCAAAGAATACGGGCCGCATGTAGGTCTCGCTCGTCTCCTGATGATGCACCGGCATCGCGCAGCCGCGCCGTGAGCGCCGATACGGCTGCCTCGGCGCCGACCGCCAGTGCCACAAAGGGGGCCGCCTCCGGCGCTAGGGCCAATGCCACCGGACTCACCTCTCCTCCGACCGCAGCGACCCGGCCAGATGCTTCAGGCATGCCGATGCCCGAAGCCGCCAGGGTCTGAAAGCCGCGACCGCCCAGGAGCCAGGCAACCCGGGCTTCCCCGGTCAGGTCGGTGACCTTGGCGAGTCGGGGCGGAAGCTGCCTACGGAATAGATCGAGCGACGCCTCGTGGCCGTGCCGCGGACCAATCATGGTCATGGCATCAGGCTGCCGAATGACCCAGAAGTCCACTACCACCGCGCCTTTGGGCGTCAGCAGGGCACCGTATACCAGGCTGTTCTCACCCGGCTTCACCAGATCGTTCGTCAGCAAACCCTGGAGGCACGTAAGTGCGCCCTGCCCCTGCACCCGGAAAACCGCCGGCTCAGTCGTGACCACGACTGCTCCATGCCGGATCTCCGACAGCCTCTCCCGGTCCAGCGTCAAGTCGAACTCAGACATAAGCCCAGGGTAATTCGCTGGCGTCATGTCCCACGAAATCCCGCCAGACCAGGTCGGCGTCCCGGCAGGCGTTCTCCGGATGAGATGTGGTCAGCATGGCGCATCGCATACCAGCGGCACGAGCGGCCCGGAGCCCTGGCATCGAGTCTTCGATCACCACGCACCGGCTTGGGTCGAGCTCCAGCAATTCCCGGGCGCGGGTGTACCCCCTCGGATCCGGTTTGCATGCCGGTACATCCTCGGCGGCAACGATGTGGGCGAAGTGGGACCGCAAGCCGGCGAGCTCCAGAACCATCTCGATTTCCCGGCGCAGCGCACCCGACACGATCGCCAGCTGAAAACCGTCAAGGGCTGCGTTCTCGATGAAATCCTCGGCGCCGGGCACCAGCCGCATTGAGGCGGTGACCGCATCGCGATAGGCAGCGTGCTTCCTGGCTATGGCATCTGCGATAGCGGCCTCGTCGTGCGCCCGCCCCATTCGGGCGAAAGTGAAGCGAAAGCACTCGCGATCGTCGAAGCCCAGGTACTCGCGGTAGTAGGTCTCCCGGTCGAGAGGGTATCCATACTCCGCCAGGGTCGTCATCAGGGCGTCGCAGTGCTGCGACTCGTCGTCGACGATTACGCCGTTGAAGTCGAACAGAATACCCGGAGTCATAGGGGAAGGTATAACGGAGTACGCGGCGAGAAGTAAGAACTGAAATCTACCTCTCGACCTTACTCGTAGAATCCCGCAGTGCTATAGGAAAGATCGAGCAGCTCGACCGGGTGAGCTACCTTCGTCGGTAGAGCGGCTGCTCGCAACCCGGCGCCGATCTGCATGATGCATCCCGGGTTTCCAGTGACGATCAGCTCCGGTGCCGGCCTGACTGCACTGATGCTGGCAATCTTTGCATCCAGAACCTGACGGGCCATGCCGGGACGAAGAATCGAGTAGATCCCGGCACTGCCGCAGCACTGGTCCGATCCGGGCAGCAGGTGCACCCGTAAAGATGGGATTGCCCGGAGCAGGGCGAGCGGTGCTTCGTGGACCCGTTGTGCATGCTGCAGGTGACAGGGTGCGTCATATGCGACATCGAGCTGCAGCGGAGCCCCCGGCCGGGGGCCACGTTCGGCCAGAAGCTCGGATACGTCCCGCACCGAAGCGGCAACGCTGGCGGCGTCGGAAGAGCCCAGGAGGTGTCCGTAGTCCTTGAGCAGAGCACCGCAGCCGGCGCTGTTTACCACGATGTAATCGGCTTTCCCGGCCAGCACGCCCACATTGACCCGCGCCAGCGAAACGGCCGCCGCGCGATCTCCGGCGTGCTCGTGCAGGGCCCCGCAGCACACCTGGTCGGGGATCTCGACGACTTGGTACCCGTTGGCCTCGAGCGTCCGACGAGTAGCGTCGTGGACATGGCGGAACAGCGTGTCCATGACGCAGCCTCGGAAGAGGGCGACAGTGGGAGATGCGACAGCAGCCGGAGCGGATGGTTTCTTCGTGTCCTTCTCCGTACTCTTGGCGCTGGACCATTCCGCCCGCTCGCGCAGCTCCCCGCTCGACGCCAGCATCCCCATCCCGAAGCGCAGGCGGCTCCTTCCTGCCAATGCGGCGGGAATACGGGTGGCACGAAAGGCCCGCGCCAGAGTGAACATGCCACGCCAGAGTCCACGGTAGCGGAAGACGCCCAGAACGGCGCGCGCCAGCCAGGACAATCCTCGCTGAACGAACAGCTGTTCCCGGGCAGCTTCGAGTCCCCGTCCATAGCCCACACCCGAGGGGCACGCCGGCTCGCAGCCGCGGCAGCCCAGGCAGGCATCGAGGTGCTCCAGCAACGCCGCATCTCCGCCGCCGATCTCACCTCGTTCGAGAGCCCGCATCAGGACGATCCGCCCCCGCGGGCTGTGCCCCTCGTCGCCGGTCACGAGGTAAGTGGGGCAGGCGGGTAGGCAGAAGCCGCAATGAACGCACGGATCGAGTGCGGAGTAACCGTTGCTGCTCATTCCGCTCCCTCGAGCGCGACGTTCAGGCACTGTCCGGGGTCGAAAGTTCCCCGGAGGCGCCCGACCAGTGTGCCGACGCCCTCCCGGTAGGCACCAAAGTGCCCGAGAGCCCGGCGAACCGGCCAGGGAGCGCGCTCCAGAGTCATGGGTATTTCCCGGGAAGCTGCCGCGCGGCGGAGCGCGCGGAGACGTTCGAGTGGCGCATCTCCTGTCCATCGGATCATGCCCTGTCCCGCTCCAGCGGACACCAAGCGTTCGTCGAGATCGTGGGCCAGCAGGTCAATGGTTTCATCCACTCCATCTCCCAGTACTCCCAGCCTGAGTGTTATCGGACCTCCGAGGCTGCCCCGTGCCGCCACGCTCCAGAACGCAGCAGTGCGCTCCGCCGGGAGTGGCGTCCATGTGAGATCAGCGTGGGAGCCAAGGCGGCGGACATCGGCCTGAACGCCGGCTTCGGTGCCGACGAAACGCGCGGCGAGCACCCAGTCGGCCTCGGCCGCGAGTGCGGGTGACAACAGCTCGAGTGCGGCAGGTAGAAGATTGGCCGCGAGTACATCGCGGGCGGCCGAGGTCAGCCCGTCGCGGGTTCCGCGGGCAACCAGAGTAACATCGGCGCGAGGCAGTGCTCTCAGCCGAAGGTGCACTTCCGCAATGATACCGAACCCTCCGAAGCCGCCGACCTGAAGCTTGGTGAGGTCGTAACCAGCCACATTCTTCACCACTCGACCGCCGGCGTTGACCAAACGGCCATCGCCCGTGGCAACGCTGCACCCCAGTACGTGATCTCGAACCGGGCCGAAGCCCTGGCGCAGCGGACCGGACGTAGCCGTGGCGATGACCGAGCCGATGCTGCGATCCGGCCGGCCCGGCGGATCGAGTGCCAGCCACATTCCATAATCCGCGAGCCGTCGGCGCAGCGCCTCGAGCGGAGTTCCGGCCTGGACAGTGGCCACCAGGTCGGCCGGACTCACCGAAACCACTTCCTCCAGGCCTCTGGTACTCACCACGAGATCAGCCGGTGCGTCCGGCGGAAGCCAGGTTCCCCGTCCCTCGACCCGGATCTTCCACCCCTCCTCATGAGCGAGCCGGCATACCAGGGAAAGCGCGTCGGAGCTCTCCGGGGTTGCCCGCGGAACCCCCTGGGTATCCCGCTCGACTCCATTGGTACCGAGGAGCGCGCGGAGCCGGGTGAATATCGTGTCGCTCATCCGCGTGCGCTCTTGACCGAGGTCCACTCCCGACAGGCATGCACCGGCACCACCTTACCGGGATTGGACCGTTCCGCCGGATCGAATGCGCGTCTCACTGCCCGCATCGCTCCCAGCGTCTCAGCATCGAAGATCCAGGGCATGTAGTCCAGCTTGTCGTTACCCACACCGTGCTCCCCGGTGATGCTGCCTCCCACAGCGACACACGCTGCCATGATGTCCCGGCAGGCGGCCCGCACTCGAGCGGCGACCTCCGGATTCCGGCGGTCAAAGCTGATGTTGGGGTGAAGATTTCCATCACCCGCGTGGAACACATTGCTGATGGTGAGGTCGTAGTCTCGCCGGATCCCTTCGATCTGATCCATGATGGCGGGGAGGGACGAGCGGGGCACAACCGCATCCTGAACCGCGAGATCAGGAGCGATTCGGCCCATGGCGCCGAAAGCCTTCTTCCGCCCTTGCCACAGGCGGGCACGGTCCGCCGGAAGCGAGGCGCTCCGCACCTCGCGGGCCCCAGAGCGCTTGAGAATATCCAGTACGGCTTCGGCCTCCGCCTCGACAGCTTCGGCTTTTCCATCCAGCTCAACCAGGAGGACGGCCGCGGCATCGGTTGGGTAACCCGCAGCGTAGATCGAGGCTTCTACCGCCGCAACGCAGGCTCGATCCATCATCTCGAGTGCGGCGGGGACGATCCCAGAGGCAATGATGGTGGATACAGCCTCGCTGGCGGCGCGCACGGTGGGAAAGTCGGCCAGCATGGTCCGCACACTCTCGGGAATCTTCTCCAACCGGACGGTGATCTCCACGGCGATCCCGAACATGCCCTCGCTGCCTACGAAGAGACCCACCAGATCGGGTCCCCATGGTTCGCCATGAGGTGAACCGAGCCGTGCTGTCGACCCGTCGGGCAGAACAATCTCCAGAGCGACGATGTGGTTGGTGGTTACCCCGTACTTCAAACAGTGCGGTCCGCCTGCATTCTCCGCCACGTTTCCTCCGACGGTGCACGCAGCCTGGCTGGAAGGATCGGGCACGTAGTGAAGGCCGTACGGGAGAACCGCTTCGGAGAGCCGGGCATTCACCACTCCGGGCTGGAGCACCGCTCGCCGCCGCACTGGATCGACTTCGAGAATGCGGTTCAGCCGGGTCAGCGTCACGAGCACCGTTCCGGGGTCGGCCAGCGCTCCGCCGGAAAGACCGGTTCCTGCTCCGCGAGCCACGAAGGGTACCTGCACCAGATGCAGCAGCCGGAGGATTTCTCGCACTTCCTCGGGACTTCCCGGCATGACTACCACGCCGGGCAGGGATTCATGGGTCGGCAAGCCGTCCATGGCATAGGTGACCAGCTCGGCACGGCGATGTCGGACCCACTGACGCCCGACAATCCGGCTCAGCGCGGCGAGCAAAGAACCGTTCAGCAGCGAGCCGCTCATGAACTGGACAGCAGGTCCGGCATCGACCCGCCCTTTCCATTGCTGTGCGCCTGCCGGTGGACCGTTATTCCCTTTTCGAGGCTTCGGGTCAACACCGGCAGCAGGAGGAGGAGGGCGCGCAGCCGCCGGGCCGTCGAGCGCTCCTCCATGAGCCGCTGCTTGATGCCGAGATCACATGCGATGCTCCCTGCCACGTGGAAGGTGAGCGCCAGAGAGTCTTCCGGGAGCACCACCTCGTCGGGAGGTTCGTCGTTGAGCTCCCGGAGGCCCGCGAAGTATTGCACGGCGAGGTGGCGAAGGGAGGCGCTTTCTTCCATGCTGGGTTGAGTTCCTGCCTCATCCTCGAATGTCTGAACCATGGCGACCAGGTACGGCTGGCTCTCCTCCAGCAGGTGGGAGACCCGGAACCGGGAACCCCCGACTACAACGATGTTCGACCTACCGTCGGGAAGCTCCTGATTGACCCGCACCTCCGCGACGCATCCTACCGCGCCCGGGCCCGGCGGCTCGGAGTCATCCGGCAGGGGTGTGATGCCGAAGCGCCGGTCGCCCGCGAGACAATCCGCCAGCATGCGGCGGTAGCGCGGCTCGAAGATATGAAGCGGTAGCGGATTCCCCGGAAACAGCGCAACCGAAAGTGGAAAGAGTGGCAGCCGGAAAGGCATGGTCGTAAGGTAAGGCTTGCCCGGAGCGGAGCGAAGGCCAGGGAAGGACACAGAAGCGAGCGGGGGGCTCCGATCGTCTCAGAACCCCCCGCTGGCTGCTGACCGCCTACCGGTCATCCCTCAAGCCGCTCCCCAAAACCCCCTCAGAGCGCGGACATCGGGTGAGTCGCGCAGCTTCTCGAACGCGCGCTCCCGGATTTGGCGGATCCGCTCCCGCGTCACGCCGAGTAGTGCACCGATCTTCTCCAGGGTGAGCGCTTCCGAACCCTCCTCCAAGCCGTAGTACAAGGAGAGAATCTTGCGCTCGCGCGGGGTCAGATGGCGTTGGAAGATGCGATCGATGAACTCCCGCTGGAGCCGCACGTCGGTCATTTCCTCGATCTCGAGCCCGCCACTGCCGGCCACCCGCTCACCGAAGGTGCTCGCCCCTCGGTCCTGACGTTCGACCGGCGCGTCCAGCGAGACCTCCGTGGAGCTCATGCGGTGAGCCGAGCGGATGTTGTCGACCGTGTCGTTGAGCGCGGTGGCGATCTCATCGTCGGTGGGCTCCCGTCCCAGCTCCTGCGCCAGGAAGCTCTTTGCCCGGGACATGCGGACGAGAGCCGAGTTCTGGTTCAACGGTATGCGCACACTCCGGGTCTGCTCCGCCAGTGCCTTGAGCACCGCTTGGCGCACCCACCAAACAGCATAGGAGATGAACTTCACCCCGTGGTCAGGGTCGAACTTCTTCACCGCCTTCAGCAGCCCCTCGTTGCCGATAGCGACCAGCTCGGAGAGATCCAGACCGTGTCCCTGGTACTTCTTCACGTAGGAAATCACAAATCGCAGATTGGCCGTAACCAGACGCTCCGCGGCCGCCTCGTCGCCGGCCACGGCACGCCGCGCGAGTCGCTTCTCTTCGTCGGGGTCGGATATCATGGGGAGCTTCTGGATGTCAAGCAGGTACTGATCAAAGGCGCCGGAAGGAGCGGAACGAGCAAACGGGCGGGCCTTCCCGGTGCGCACATGCGTCATAGACAACCCCGGCAGAGGGAACCAGCGACTGTGTGAAGCGGTGGACCTGACAATCGGAGAGGATTGAGGAGCGAATATAGGAAGCGTCGAGGAATCGGTCAAGCAAAAAAATGTTTCCACATCACAAAATGTTTATGCACATGTGCTTCGTCCGTTTTTCCACTTTCGCACATTACTCAAGTGGAAAGGTTGCTCTCTCCTGAGATGCAAGCCCATGCAACTGAATAGCTTACGGTCCCGGGTGCCGCTCGCCTCCAGGCTCCTGCATCTTCACCAGCGACGCCACAACGTGCTCTGGAGAAACCGGTACCGTCCATCCGCGCTGATGGTGCATGCGACCTATGTCCGCGGGAAGCGCACAGTGAATTTCTGCAGCGCGATTCTTCTTGTCGCTACCCATTTGCTGAACAGCGTCGGCGATATCCACCGAGGGTTCCAGCCGGGTTGGCAGTCCGAATCGCTCGAGCAAACCGGCGACTCGTCGGCCGAGGCCTGCCGGAGCCACTCCCAGGCGTTCGGCTACTTCGCATTCGGCTACCAGGCCCAGCGCGACTGCTTCGCCATGAAGGAGCTGGTAACCGGATAGCTGCTCCAGGGCATGGGCCACAGTATGGCCCGCGTTGAGCATCGCCCTCTGTCCCGACTCCCGCTCGTCCGCACTCACCACATCGGCCTTGATCTGCACGCTACGGTGCACCAAGTGCGACACGGCCTCAGGCTGACGTCGCAGGATGGACGCGGTCTCTGCTTCCATCCACTCGAAGTAATTGCGATCGGCGATGAGACCGTGTTTGACCGCCTCGGAGAGCCCGCTCCGGTACTCCCGCTCCGGCAGAGTTTCCAGGGTGAGTGGATCGGCGATCACTGCTGCGGGAGGATGGAAGGCGCCGATCAGGTTCTTGCCCATCGGTGTGTTGACCGCGGTCTTGCCGCCTACCGCCGCATCCACCATGGCCAGCAGAGTAGTTGGTACAAGGATATATGGAATGCCGCGCATGTAGGTGGCGGCGACAAAGCCGGTGAGATCGCCAGTGACGCCGCCGCCAAGTCCGATCAACCCGCTGTCCCGGCCGAACTGTCGCCCCAGCAGCTCGTCGCTCAGTTGGGCCCAGGCTTCTCTGCTTTTCGAGCTTTCACCCGGAGGCACGCACAACGTGTCACCGGTCCAGGTGACCGCGCCGAAGCGGCCGGCGGAATAGAAGGCGTATACCGCGGCGTCGGCGATCATCGCGCAACGACGTTCGGGAAGATGTTTCGCTCGGAAATCCTGCAATCGCTCGAGCAGTCCCGGTTTGACCAGCACCGGGTAGCTGCCCACTGCGTGGCGCACGGTTACGGTGGGCTCCATCCGCGCGTCACCAGGTTACATCGCCCACCCCGGCCCGGTGGTTAGCCACCCGCGCCAGGGTGAACAGGAGATCGGACAGCCGGTTGAGGTATACCACCAGCAGCTCAGGAACCGGCTGAGTGTGACTCAAGTGCACTACGCTCCGTTCCGCCCGTCGGCAGATGGTTCGTGTCAGATGCAGGGCCGCCGCGGTCGGGGTGCCGGCTGGCAGTACAAAAGCCCGAAGAGGAGGGAGCTCCGCTTCGGCCTCGTCGATGATGCGCTCGAACTCGGCGATACGCTCGGACGAGAGGGCGGTCTTTTCCAGCGATTTCTGCACCCGCCTCGGCTCGGGGGTAGCGAGCTGTCCGCCAATGGCGAAGAGATCTCGCTGGATGGTTTCGAGAAATGGCTCGAAGAACCCCGTTGAACCAGCACGAACAACGCCCAGGGCGGAGTTCAGCTCGTCTACTTCTCCGTACGCTGAGACACGGGGATCATCCTTCGGAACCCGGCCACCGCCGAACAGTCCGGTTTCTCCCTGATCGCCGGTGCGGGTATAGATCTTCATCGGCAGGTCCTCGGGATTGAGCCGCGGGCGCGGCTTTGAACGCAGGTCAATGTGCCCGCTGTGGTGCAAAGGCGAAAGGGGAACCCGGTTTGGCCCGCTGCGGGATTACATTTCGGCCCTCAGCGGACCACTGCAAAAGGAGTTCAGTTTGGCCGAGCCGGAACTCAAGGACATCTCCATCATCGGTGGGGGACCCACCGGTCTTTTCGCCGCCTTCTATGCCGGAATGCGCGGCGCCTCAGCTCGCATCATTGACGCGCTTCCCGCTCTGGGCGGACAGCTCATGGCGTTGTATCCGGAGAAATACATCTTCGACGTTGCCGGTTTTCCCAAGGTATTGGCCAAGGACCTGGTCCGCGATATGGCTGAGCAGGGGCTTCAGTTTGGCGCGTCGACTCATCTCGGTGAGATCGTAACCGGCCTCCGTCGAGTAGAAGACGGGAACGGCGGTCACTTCGTGCTGGAGACTTCGGCGTCATCTTATCCCTCACGCACCATCATCATTGCAGCCGGTATCGGGGCATTCGAGGCCAGAAAACTCGGGATCGAAGGTGAGGACCGGTTTGAGGAGCGTGGCCTCTACTTCAAGGTGCTCGACCCGCGGCAGTTTGAAGGGAAGCGGGTCCTTCTGGTCGGCGGCGGTGACTCAGCTTTTGACTGGGCAGTCAACCTGCAGGGCATTGCCAAGTCCATAATGCTGATCCACAGGCGTGAGGGATTTCGCGCCCACCAGGCGACAATCAATCAGGTTCAGGAGCTGCACCGGCGGGGAGTGTGCGAGCTGCGCACGTCCTGGGAGGTCAAGGCGCTGCATGGCGATGGAAAGCTCGACGCGGTCACCATCTTCAACAACAAGACCAAGGAAGAAGTGACCTTCGAGATCGATGCCGTAATTCCTCTGCTGGGATTCCACTCGGACCTGGGTGCCATCAAACAATGGGGTCTCGACACCGAAAAGGCCGACATCAAGGTGGATCAGGTAATGTCCACCAATGTGCCTGGGATCTACGCTGCGGGCGACATCACCAGTTATCCGGGAAAGCTCAAGCTCATCGCCACCGGTGCCGCGGAGGCGTGCATCGCGGTGAACAACGCGGTGCACCGCATCAATCCGAAGATCAAGGTGAATCCGGGCCACTCCTCCAACCTGGCCATCTTCGGCCAGAAGGACGACTGACCTAGCGGTTGCCCCTCCCCAGTTCCAGCACAACGCTATCGATGGCCGAAATCATCGCGCGGCTTGGTTCCGCATGGTGATTGGCCTGAACTGAAAAGACCAAGGTCCTCCCGGGACCGGTCTCGATGTAGCCGGTCAGGGAATGAACTCGGGAAATACTGCCCGTCTTGGCTCTTACCCTTCCAGCCAGAGGCGTCCCTATGAACCGGGTTCGCAATGAACCGGCGGCACCGGCCTGAGGAAGTCCGGCGGCGAAGGTGGCGTAACGGGGGTGCCGGCGCATGTAGTGAAGGAGCTGGGTGAATACCCGCGGGCTGATCAGGTTGCTGCTGGATAATCCGGAGCCATCGCTCAGCGAAAACTGGGTTGAGTCCACCCGCACCGAATCAATGAGGAACCGGCGCTCCACCGCGAGTCCCTCCAGCCAGGAGCCGGCCTTCCCGAACTGCCGGCCGAGCTGCTTGAGCAGCATTTCGGCGAACCAATTCTGGCTGGTGTTGAGAATCGGAAAAATCCAGTCACGAAGTGGCCGCGACTGCACCTCCGCGAGTGGGGCGGAAGCTCGGGCCCGCGCGTACAGCATGGAGTCGGTAGTCGACCGCGTTGTGCCCGTGACCGCAATGCCCGCGTCGGCCAAGGCCTGGCGGAGTGCACGAGCGGCGTAAAGATTGGGATCGGGAACGGCAAAAGACTCGGTCCGGGGTGGATTGTCGAGCGCAACGGTGCCCTCGGCCCAGATCTGCAAGGTGCCCGGATGGCGGAAAAACCGATCCCCGATGTCTGACTCACCGCCAGGCGGAACTGTGAGCGTCCGGTTCTCGAAGCCGACATCGCCGAGATCAGGCCGGTACGTGATTACCGCCGGTGAGCCGACTGCGCGGCCGGGTTGCCAGTCGAAGTCGATGCTGTTGTCGTGAAACCCCAACGCGGAGACCGGCGCGGCATACCACCAGTTCAGATCGAACGACTCCCAATTGGGATGAATCAGCGTGGTCTCGAAGTAGCTGCCGTCTCCGACAACATCTCCCGCCACTGCTCGCACTCCCCGGGACTTCAAGCCATCCACCAGCTGGCGAATCCGAGTGAACGGATCGGTATCGCACACGCCTGGTGCCGTGCTGTCGGTGGCGTAGCACCGCCGGCCCATCGTGGGGTCGCCCCGCCCGTAGAGGACCAGATCGCCCTGGAGCACACCTCCCACGACGGGCCCGCCGTACAGGCTGGTCTTGACTCGCCAGTCCGGGGGCAGGAGCGCCGAAGCAACGGCCGCAACTACCAGCTTGGCGTTGCTGGCTGGGATAAACATGCGCGTGTCGTTCTGGCCATAGATCGGGCGGCCAGCTTCGTCCAGCAAGGCCAGGCCCCACAGGTGGCGATTGAAGGGCACGCGATTCAGGCGAGCATCAATTCGCCGGGCCAGGTCGGTTTGCGCTGCTGCGGGCGCGGAGAAGGCGGAGAGGGCGCAGACGGCGGAAAGGATCAACCCCAGGGAGCCCCTTCCGCCTTTTCTGCCCGCTCCGCCTGGTCCGCCCCTAGTCATACGCCACGCGGGGGTCCACCCTGGCATAGAGGATGTCGGTGATCAGGTTAACGAGGACGAACACCAGGCTGAGAAACAGAATGCTGCCCTGTACCGCCGGGAGGTCACGCTT
>DASPKB010000151.1:0-2408 GCA_035628315.1 Gemmatimonadales bacterium
GCCGGGCCCAGTGGTCAGCGGCCTTTCTGCCGTGTACATCGCGGGCATCGTCACCCGTCCCGAACGCACCATCATCATTCTAAACGCCAGAAAACTGCTGTCCTCGACCGAGCGGATGGCCCTGACGGAACTCGGAGCCGCTTAAGATGACCGAGGCCTGGGTTACCGCGCTCCGTGGGCAGCTGGACGACATCGCAGGTCGGCTGGACTCGCCGGCCGTAGATCGTGACGCGCTCAAGCGGGACATCATCGCATTGTTCAAGCGGGTCGATGCAGCCCTGAGCGAGCTGGCACAGGTGAAGGAGGACATCAAGGGTCTGGTCGAACGCTACAAGGCCGGCAACTCAGCCGAGCCGAGCTCGGCTCCGCAGTTCAACGGGGCACGCCCGGCGGTCCATGCCGATCACCTCGGAGCTTCTACTTATATAGAGAAGGGGTGGAGCCTCATCTCACTTGGTGATTATCCCGGAGCCATCCAAGCGCTGGAGAAGGCACTGAGCCTGTCGCCGGGAGCGGTGGACGCCACATCGCTTCTTGGCTGGGCGCAGATGCTGAATGAGAGCTATGACGATGCGCTGGGAAACTTCTCCAAGGTACTCATGAAGGAACCCGCCAACGCGCTGGCCCGGATAAACGTGGGATACATCTGCCTGAAAAAGGGGATCTTCGGCGAAGCCATTGAACACCTATCCAAGGCCATCCGGCTCGACAACGACCGTAAGGCCACACTTTATGCCCACTATTATCTGGGACTGGTCTATCTTGAACGGGAGATGTACGAGGACGCCCAGACCTTTCTTCGCAAAACCCTCAAGCTGGGGCCCAATCTGATCGAGGCTTACTTCGAGCTCGGGCGGGCGCTATGGCTCGGTGGAGACAGGGAGGAGGCGGTCCAAGTCTGGACCAGTGGCTACAAAGCCAACAAGTTCAACCCCTGGGCCAAGCGATGTCAGGAAATGCTGGAGGTCGCTTCGGCTGGAGGTGAAGTCCCGCGCAGTCCGCTAGCGTCCTAACACTCCTCTTCACCATCGCGGCAGCCATCGGCGGGCCGCTTCAGAATCAGCCACAAGCCATACGGGTTGGTCAGGTAACCGCGGTAGCCTGGCCGGACCAGCTTCGCCTGGCCACCGACCTCGCCCGCCGTGCAGCTCAACCCACCGAATGGCCGGGACTAGGACGCGCCGCACCCGGGCCCCTTCGCCTGATCGTAGTTCCCGATGCGCACAAGCTGGACTCACTGTCTCAGAGCCGAGCTCCAGGATGGGGAGCTGCCGTTGCCCTCCCGGGCTCGCGCACGATCCTGCTGCGAGCCGATCTCGCTGACATATACCGGACCCTTCGACACGAGCTGGCTCACCTTGCACTGCACCAGGCCGTCCTTGTCAGGCTTCCTCTCTGGTTTGACGAGGGATATGCCACTTGGGCGGCGGGCGAGTGGGAGCGACTGGGGGCACTCGAGTTGAATCTGGCAGTCATTCGCGGCGCGATCCCGGATCTGCGCGGACTGGATGGTGCGCTGCGGGGATCGTCCTCAACTGCGGACGCTGCGTACGCGCTGGCGGCATCTGCCGTAACCGAACTGGCGCGGCGGAACCCTTCAGGGACGCTGAGGCCACTGCTGGAGCGCCTGGCGAAAGGTGAGGATTTTGGGCAGGCAGTTCTCGCTACCACCGGCCTCTCACTTGAGCAGTTCGAGCAGGTATGGCGGCGCAGTCTCCGCGGACGGTACAACCTCGCAGCCTGGCTGTTGGCCGGGGGAGGGTGGGGCTTGCTGGCATTGGTGGTGTGGATCTTCGTCCGGCGCAGGCGTGCCGCCGACCTCCCTCGCCGTGCTGCGCTGGATGAAGGGTGGGAGGTACCTCCGGAAGACGTGGCCACGACTGAACTTGACCGAACCGGCGAACGGTAGTAGCCTCATCCTCTATGTCGAATCCCCGCCCTTCCACTCGTCCGGGGCACGCTCCGCCAAGACATTTCGTGCTGGCCCCACGAAACCTCATCATTCTTGCTTTGGCGGTTCTTGTGCTGGTCGCAGGGTACCTCACCCTTCGAGCCGGCTATCCCAGTGCGGCAGCGGTGATCCTGGTGGTAGGGTACTGCATCTTGTTTCCAATTGGGATCGCGCTCTGAGCGGGGTGTTGCCAATCACGGCATGGTCCCTGCGATATCGTTAAAAACTTATTAGGGCACGCGTCGTTCTCGGGCGAATAGCTCAGCTGGTTCAGAGCGCCTGCCTTACACGCAGGATGTCGGGGGTTCGAATCCCTCTTCGCCCATTCGCACCCGCGCCCAGCAGCGCGGCGATCGTCGGTCCTGCCGGACCGTTCCTTCGGGGAGGCTGTCGCATGTACCTGTTCCGTCTTGTCACCCTCGTGTCTCTGAGCGGGGCGCTCGCGGTGCCGCTCGCG
>DASPKB010000152.1:0-4866 GCA_035628315.1 Gemmatimonadales bacterium
CAGCTCAGCGGCAAGGTGGTTATGCTGGACGCCAGCCGGCCGCCCGAGAAACTGGCGAGCGAGATCGCCCGTCTGTGGGAGCAACGACAGGAAATATGAAAATCGGCATCACCTGCTATCCCACTTATGGCGGGTCCGGCGCAGTGGCCACCGAGTTGGGTCTGGATCTGGCACGGCGCGGGCATCAGGTCCACTTCATTACCTACGACTCGCCGTTCCGGCTTCGGGGCTACGCCGAGCGCGTCTTCTTCCATCAGGTGGAAACGCGCATGGGCCACTACCCGCTCTTCGATCATTTCCCCTACACTCTCGCGCTTGCCTCCAAACAGCACGAGGTGGTGCTCCGGGAACGGCTCGAGGTGCTGCACGTCCATTACGCCATTCCCCACGCCACCACGGCCTACCTGGCCCGCGAGATGCTGAACGGCGACTGGCCGCTTCGGGTCATAACCACCCTGCACGGCACCGATATCACCCTTGTGGGGCAGGAATCCAGCTTCTATGGCATCACCAAGTTCTCCATCGAGCAATCCGATGCGGTTACCGCGGTGTCCAATTACCTGAAGGACGAGACTTATCGCGCATTCGGCTGCGGCACCTGTGACATCCGGACCATCCCCAACTTCGTGAACTTGCAGGAGTACCGCCCGGGTGATCCCGATTGCCGGGGTCGACTGGCCCCCGCAGGCCATCGTCTTATCACCCACGTCTCGAACTTTCGTGAGGTGAAGCGGGTCAAGGATGTCATCCGGGTGTTCGCCCGGATCCAGCGGGCGATGCCGGCCACCTTGATCATGATCGGAGACGGCCCTGAACGGGTGGACGCCGAATCTGAAGCCCGCGAGCTGGGTGTGGCTGAGCAGGTGCGCTTTCTGGGCAGAATCGATTCCGTGGCGTCCCTCCTTCAGGGAAGCGACCTGTTCATTCTGCCTTCTCAGACCGAGTCGTTCGGACTCGCTGCACTGGAAGCTATGGCGTGCGGGTCCCCGGTGGTTGCCAGCAGGGCGGGGGGCTTGCCGGAGGTGATTGATGACGGGGTGAACGGGATCCTGGAGCCCGTTGGTTCTGTTGAGGCGATGGGCCGCCGGGCTGTGGAGCTGCTTCGGGATCCGGAGCGTCATGCCGCCATGCGTGCCGCTGCCATAGCCAAGGCCGAACAGTTCTCCTCCGAACGCATCGTGCCCATGTATGAGGCCATCTATCACGACGTGATCGCGTGAAGCCATTCCGTGCCCGCTGATCCGCTCTGGAAGGCTGCGGTGCTCGGATTGGTGGAGGGAGCAACGGAGTTCATTCCGGTGTCTTCCACCGGCCATCTGATCATCGTCAGCGATTGGCTGCATCTGATGGACGAGCGGATCAAGACATTCGACATCTTCATTCAATTGGGCGCCATCCTCGCCATCGTCTGGCTGTACCGGCAGAGGCTGAGCCTTACGGTCAGATCGGCCGGCAGGGATCGCACCAGCCGCCGATTCCTGCTCAACCTTCTGCTGGGCTTCGTGCCCGCGGCTGCTGTAGGATTTCTAGCCCACGACTGGATTAAGGCGCGGCTTTTCAATCCTGCCGTCGTGGCGTGGGCGCTCGTGATTGGTGGGGTGCTGATGCTTATCATCGAACGATGGGCCCCACGCCCCAGAGTCCAGCAGGTGAGTGAGCTTGTCCCCGCCACTGCATTTGGGATCGGCGTAGCGCAGATCCTTTCCCTGATTCCGGGAACTTCGCGCTCCGGCGCAACCATCATGGGCGGGTACGTGCTGGGATTGTCGAGAGTGGCAGCGACGGAGTTCTCGTTTTTTCTCGCCATTCCCATCATGCTGGCGGCGACCTGTTACGAGCTGCTGAAGAGCTGGTCCACCCTGGCGCCCACCGACCTCCCCATGTTCGCGGTAGGATTCGTTGTCTCGTTCGCCTCGGCTCTCGTCGTGGTCAAGGCTTTCCTGACCTATGTGTCGGGTCACAGCTTCGCCGTCTTTGCCTGGTACCGGATCGGGTTTGGCATCCTGCTCCTGATCTGGGGGACTTAGGTATGGCCCCGCGGGTGTACCACTATGAACGCGTGCCGTCGACCATGGACGTAATCCATACGCTGGCGGAAGAGGGCGTTGAGACCGGAACCATCGTGGTCGCGGGAGAGCAGCTGGCGGGACGGGGCTCCCGGGGGCGAACCTGGCACGCACCACCAGGCGGTCTCTGGCTCAGTGCTCTGTTTCGGCCAGGCTCCGCTGCTGCAATCGAGGTCATGAGCCTCCGAGTCGGCCTGGCCCTGGCCAACGTGCTCGACCAGTTCGCGCCGGCATCGGTATACCTCAAATGGCCTAACGATCTCATGCTGCACGACCGAAAGCTCGGAGGCATCCTCTGCGAAGCTCGCTGGCAGGGCACCAGCCTGAGCTGGGTTGCGGTCGGGGTGGGGCTCAACGTCAGGAATCCGATTCCGGCCCAGCTGCAGCACCAGGCTGTTGCGCTGGTAGAGGGGAATGCCGGTGTCACGGTGGATTCGCTGCTGGAGCCGGTCGTAGCGGCGCTTCGCAGCATAGACCTGAAGGCTGAGCGACTCTCCAGCGAGGAGCTGCAGCAGTTCTCGCGTCGACACTGGCTGAACCGCCGGAAGATAAGAGAGCCGGTGAAGGGAACCGTTGCCAACCTGGATAGCGATGGCACGCTCCAGGTCAGGGTGACCGGGGGCTCATGCATAGCGCTCCGCAACGCCTCGATCCAGCTGTCTACCACCACTCCTGTCTCGTAGGAACTATGCTGCTCGCGCTGGATATCGGAAACACCGAGATCACCGTAGGGCTGTTTCAGCGAGCCGATCTGCAGGCGCACTGGCGGCTCACCACCAACCCCGATCGAACCCCTGACGAGTGGGGTAGCGCCATCGGCGGATTTCTGGTGCAAAGCGGCCATTCGCCCAACGAGGTTCGAGCCGTGTGCCTGGCGTCGGTAGCTCCGCCTGTCACGCAGAGCATTGTAGAAGGAGTTGCGCTGGCCACCGGCTGCACCGGCGTTGCGGTGGACGCGCGTACTCCGCTGCCGGTGAAGTTGGATGTAGACGAGCCACTCACGGTGGGAGCGGACCGCATCGTAAACGTGCTGGCGGCGGTGGAGCTGTTCCGGAGCGACGCCGTTGTGGTGGACTTCGGAACCGCGACCACGTTCGATTGCGTCACCGGTGACGCTCGCTTCATCGGAGGCGCCATCATGCCCGGACTTCGTACCTCAGCCGATCAGCTCACGCGAAGAACCGCAAAGCTCCCTGCCACGGAACTGCGGGCGCCTGCGCGGGTCATCGGCCGACGAACCGAAGAGTGTATTCAGGCCGGCGTCCTGTACGGCGCGGCCGACGCGGTTGACGGGATGGTACGCCGCATACTAGCGGAATGGCCGGGCCGGACTCGGCCCAAGGTCGTTGCCACCGGGGGCCTCGCGCCCGTTGTCGCACCACTCACGACGAGTATCGAGCATACCGATTCCGACCTCACCCTCCGCGGGCTTCGGATAGCGGCCTCACATCTCGGTCTCGAGTGGTAACAGCAGCAAGGCGGGCGGGGTATCGTGTCCTGGGTCGCCGGCTCGATTATCTGCTCCACACCCGGCCGGCGGAGTGGCCCATTGTCGCGGCCCATATGCTGGTCGGCTATCTGCTCGCGGTCGGTGCACCCCACGCTTTTCGCAGTGACCGGCTAACTGCGGCCCTGTTGGGGATTGCGCTGTGGGTGGTGTGCCTCAATGGAGGTACTCTGGCCCTGAACAGCGCGTTCGACCGGGATGAGGGCGACATTGCCTATCTCCGCTCTCCGCCGCCCCCGCCCCAAAGACTGGCCGCGTTTGGGCTCGGCCTCATGCTGGTCGGACTGGTCGGCGCATCCCTGCTGCCGTCCGCCTACTGGCTGACCTACGCTCTATGCCTCGTGCTCTCGGTGCTCTACTCTGCGCCGCCGTTCCGGTTCAAGTCCGTTCCCGGGGCCGACTGGCTGATCAACATGTGGGGCTTTGGCACGTTGACGCCGTATGCGGGCTGGGCGGCCACGGGCATGCCCGTTGGGGTGATCGGCAAACTAGTCTTTCTGGCATTCTGTCCCTTGTTCGCCGCGCTGTATCCGCTCACCCAGATCTATCAATTCGAGGAGGACACGCGTCGCGGCGATCGCACGCTGGCGCTCTTTCTCGGCATCCGCTGGAGTTTGCTTGTGGCGGTGGGGGCCGCGATCGCCGCATTCGTTCTATTCGGCGCCGCCGGACATCAGGCTGGATGGGGATCGCACGAGAGCTGGCGCTGGGTTCTCCTTGGGCTCGCAGCGGCTGGTTGGGGCGTGGTTTTGATCCCGTGGCTGATACGCCACCGTGTGATGACCGCGGCCGAACACCAGCTGGGAATGTACCGGGCACTATTCGCCTGGGCGCTCACCGATGTCGCGGTGGTGCTCGCATGGGGGACGTGACGCCACTTGGCCGTCCTCGGGAAGCCTCGGTATACTTGTCACTCACCACTGCGCCAGGAGCCGGGATGACGTCGTCAGTAGAGCTGAGGGACAGGTACGATGCCACCGATGTTCCCTCGGTTGTAGCCGGCTCAATCAAGCTGGGGCTGATCGAAGCCCTGCTGGTGCTGATCTTCTCGCTGGCTTCGCGCTTTCTCGGCGGCGTGCTAGAAACCATCGTATGTGCTCTAATCGTCATCGCGGGCCTAGCGGTGGTCACTATGCTGCCCGGACTCTGGACCCGGCCCCGAACCATCGAGGGTATAGCGGGAGCCGCCGGAATCGGACTAGGCGCTACGGCGGTGTTCCTCCTGCTTGATGTCATGTTGCTGCAGAACATCGGAACGTACACCAATCGTTGGCACGAGATCGGTGGCGGGAG
>DASPKB010000153.1:0-2881 GCA_035628315.1 Gemmatimonadales bacterium
ATCGCCTCCCCGGTTCCCCACCGCCGCCGCTCGCAGGTTAAGATAGCGCCGCAACGCCAGCACGGCGCGAGAACCGACCGGCACGATGCGCTCCTTCCGCCCCTTGCCCCGCACCTTGAGCTGGTCGGAGAGCAGATCCAGGTCCTCGAGGTTCATCCCGCTCAGCTCCGACAACCGGATCCCGGTCGAATAAAACAGCTCCAGGATGGCGAGATCGCGGGTGGGCACCAGCTCGTCGGACCCGGCCCGCGACTCGGCCCAGGCGAACAGTTGCTCGGTCTGCTCCCGGTCGAGATAGCCGGGTAGCCGCTTGTCGAGCTTGGGCAGCTTGGCCGCGCGGGTGATGTTGTTGGGGACCCCGTGATGTTCCTGGAGAAAGCGGTAGAAGCTGCGCACCGCCGAGAGGGACCGCGCGGCGCTGCGCTTGGAGAGTCCGCGCCGCTGGAGCTCGCCGAGGAATCCGCGGAGTCCGAGCCGATCTACGGTCTGCCAGTCCCAGCTGCCGTAGTGCCGGTCGCAGAACTCGGTGAACGCCTCGAGGTCTCGCCCGTACGCCTTCACGGTGTGGGGCGAGACGTCGCGCTCCTTCTCGAGGTGCTTCAGGTATCCGGTGATTTCGATCCGGCTAGGCATGGACCTCCGATAGTAGCAGGTTAACTGAAGCAGCAATCGGGACGTCCAATCGCGGCGCTGGGACGGCTCCGATGGGACGCGTCAGCACGAGGGGAGGAGACCGGGCGCCCTGGTTATAAACTTTGCGTTTCAGCCCCGAGCGCCCGGGCTCCGACCGTCGAGTGCTGCAGCGTCCCTGAGGAGCCGCCCTGCGCCGCAATGCCTACCCGATTTATCCATGCGCCGAACTCCGCCTGCGCCCGCTCGACCAGCAGCTCCTTCTTGCGATCCTTCTTCACCTTGCCCGGCAGCGGATCCAGCAAGCCGAAATTCGCGTTCATCGGCTGGAAGTGCTTTGGATCCGCCTCGCGCAGGTAGCGGTACAGCCCGCCCAGCATCGTAGTCGGCGGCGGCACCGCGATCGGCTCGCCCGAGAGCCGGCGGGCGAGGTTGATGCCGGCCATGATCCCGGTGCCCAGCGATTCGGTGTAGCCCTCGACTCCAGTGATCTGGCCCGCGAAGAACAACCGATCATCATCTCGCGCCGTGAGACCGGGACCCAGACTCGCCGGGCTGTTGAGATACGAGTTCCGGTGGATGCTGCCGTAGCGGAGGAACTCCGCCGACTCGAGCCCCGGGATCATCCGAAACACCCGCTGCTGCTCCGGGATTCTGAGCCGGGTCTGGAACCCGACCAGGTTCCACATCTGCCCCGCCCGGTCTTCCCGGCGGAGCTGAACCACCGCGTGCGGCTCTCGTCCGGTCCTCGGGTCCGCGAGCCCCACCGGCTTCATGGGTCCGAACCGAAGCGTCTCCCGCCCCCGGCGAGCCATCTCCTCCACCGGCAAGCAGCCTTCGAAGTAGGGCACCTCGTCGAACTCGTGGCCGTGAAACTGGTCGGCCTCGACCAGCGCGTCGATGAAGCGCTCGTAAACCGCCTGGTCCATCGGTGCGTTGAGGTAGTCGTCGCCCTCGCCCTTGCCGTAGCGGGAGCGGGCGTACACCCGGTCGTGATCCAGCGAGTCCGACGAGACCACCGGCGCGATCGCATCGTAGAACGCGAGCGCCGACGAGCCGAGCCGGGCCACCATGGCCTGGGCCAGCCGCTCCGAGGTGAGCGGCCCAGTGGCGATCACCGCCGGCGAGGGCACCTCCGCGACTTCCTCCCGGACCAGCGTAATGTTGGGATGCGCGGTGAGTCGTTGGTGAACCGCTCTGGAGAAGAGCTCCCGGTCTACCGCCAGCGCCGCCCCGCCCGGTACCCGCGCCAGATCGGCGCAGGGCAGCAGCACGCTGCCGAGCGCGCGCAGCTCGGCCTTGAGCAGCCCGTGCGCGTTGGTGAGCTCGACTGACTTGAAGGAATTGCTGCAGACGATTTCGGCGAGACGGTCGGTCTGGTGCGCGGCGGTGCGGGTGCCCGGCCGCATCTCGTACAGGTTTACCTGGAACCCGCGCTCGGCGAGCGCCCACGCGGCTTCCGAGCCGGCGAGACCTCCGCCGACGACGCTGATTTTCACCCCAGCGCGACCTCCTCCGGCTCGGCCACGACGATCCCGTGGCCGCACTTGAGACACTTCCGGGTCTCACCCTCGGCCTTGCTGATCTTCTTCTCCATGCCGAGCCAGCCGCAGTTGGGGCAGGTCTCGGGCACCGGGCGGTTCCAGGTGCTGAAGTCGCAGTCCGGATAACGGAGGCAGCCCCAGAACGACTTGCCCCGCTTGGTGCGGCGCTCGGTCAGGTCGCCGGTGGGACACTTGGGGCACTTGAGCCCCATCGGAATGGAGCGGGTGCCCTTGC
This sequence comes from Gemmatimonadales bacterium, assembly GCA_035628315.1. Classification (GTDB taxonomy): domain Bacteria; phylum Gemmatimonadota; class Gemmatimonadetes; order Gemmatimonadales; family GWC2-71-9; genus CAVVWJ01. The sequence goes on from DASPKB010000153.1 coordinate 2,410, forward strand.
AGTTGGGGTACGTGGTGCACGCGAGGAACTCGCCGAACCGGCCGGTCTTGATGACCATCGCCGAGCCGCAGAGATGACACTTCTCCTCGCTGGGACGGTCGGGTGTCTTGGCCTTCTTCAGCGACTTCACGTAGTCGCAGTGCTCCTTGTACTTCACGCATGCGAGGTAGGGGCCGAACCGTCCGGTGCGCAGCTCGATCGGCGAGCCGCACTTGGGACACTTCTCCTTGGCCAGCTCCTCGGGGTTGAGCCCGTGGGCGTCGGCCACCAGCGCCTTCATGTCCACTGCGCCGAGCGCCTTGGTGAACGGTCCGTAGAAATCGTGGAGCACCCGCTGCCACTTGAGCTCCCCATCCTCGATCCGGTCCAGCTCTTCTTCCATCTCGGAGGTGAACTCGACGTTATAGATCTCGGGGAACTTGCCCACCATGATCTTCTCGACCGTCTCGCCCAGCTCGGTGGGGAAGAAACG
>DASPKB010000154.1:0-3817 GCA_035628315.1 Gemmatimonadales bacterium
GCCGCGAAGTGATGGCCGAACAGGACCCAACGCGAGGTGGGCACGAAGTCGCGCCCATTGGTAAGCCGTTCGGCCGGGGTGGCCCTCCGGTCGTTGAGACCGAAGACACGTTGCGCCAGAAAACGGCTGTAGAAGCGATAGCCCAGGAGGTAGGTGCCCACAGCCGCGAGCACCAGCCAGGCGGCGCTGATGGTCTCGCCGCGGTGGAGAGCGAGCACACCCCAGGCAAGGGCGCCGGCCAGAGCCAGCGCCACCCAGCCTATGTATTTGCGGAGCATGGGTCCAAAAGATACCTTCGGATTCCATGCCATTGCCATCCTTCGGCTTCGGCCAACGGCCTTCGTGGGAATATGAGGCGCCGGAGGGAGCCGGTGCCGCGCTCGAGGAACCCAAGCCTCAGCCGGTGGGGAAGGGTTGGCGGGGCAAGGTGGCTATTGTCACCGGCGGTGCAACCGGGCTCGGCCGACATATCGCTATGGAGTTCGGCCGACTGGGTTGTCACGTTGCTTTCTGCTTCGTCCACATGCCGGGGCGGGATGTGACGGAGCAGGCGCTGCTGACCGAGACCGCACTGATGGCCATGGGCGTTCAGGTCTACGCCCAGCGCTGCGACGTTCGCGACCGGTCCGCCGTCGAGCACTTCGTTACGGAGACGAAGCAGCGCCTCGGTGGTGTGCACTTCCTGATCAACAATGCGGGAATCGCCAACGATGGCGCCCTGTGGCGGCTGTCGCAGGAGGCTTGGGCGGAGGTCTTGGAGACCAACGTGACCGGCGCCTTCAATTGCATTCGCGCCGTAGCCCCGATTTTCCGGGGCCAGCATTACGGCAAGATCGTGAGCGTCAGCGCTCATCAGGCGGAGCGCCCGGGGTTCGGCGTGGCCAATTACGCGGCGAGCAAGGCGGCGCTGCTCGGCCTGACGCGGGCAGCGGCAGTCGAGCTGGGCCCGGCCAACGTCAACGTCAATGCTGTTGCGCCGGGATTTATCCGGACCGAGCGGATGGCCATGCTTCCCTCCGAAGTCATCGAGCGGGCCCAGAAAAGCTCGGTGCTCGGACGAGTCGCCGAGCCCGACGACGTAGCCCACGTGATCTCGTTCCTGTGCTCGGATTCCGCGCGGCACATTACGGGGCAGACGATTGTGGTGGATGGTGGGCTATCCCTGGAGTAAAGCGTTTACGCGTTTGCCTGCCGGGTTTACGTTTTTGCATGCCCAATTACAGAACAGAGCTTTCGCCGGCCTGGTGCGTGGGAATTCTGGCGCTCCTGGCCTGCAGCGCGAATGCCCAGGACCCGCCGAAAACACTGCCCGCGGTGCAGACACTTTCAGCCGGTGCGTTGGCGGGCCAGACGATCGCGGTTCTGCCAATAACACTGGTCGTCGCCGATCCCGCGCTGGAATCCGACAGTGTGTACCGGCCCTATCGCGAGCGCCGCTCGGCGCTGCTTCGAGCCGATTCCCTGGTAGGCGCCGGCATTCAGGCGCGAGCTCCGGAAGTGAATTGGGTGCTGCCGCCCGAGCTCAGGAAAGTCGCCCGCCGCTCTGCGGGGTTCGTGGAGGATCCCGACCAGATGGGCCAGGCAATCCTGCGCGCGCCTAATCTGACCAAGGTGCCGGATCCCCTTCGCTCGTCGCTTCGCGGGTTGGTGGCGATGGTGGACGGACGGATCGCCTTCGTGCCGGCCTCGCTGGGCTTCGGGCCGGAGCCAAACGGCCAGATACGAGCCGACCTGACTCTGGTTCTGGCGGATGGCCGCAATGGAAAGATTCTCTGGCGCAGCGTGGCCTACGGCCGCGGGAGCACGCCCGATCAGGCGCTGAACGCCGCTGTGGCCGCCGTGCTCCCGGTGTCTGCCGGGCCATGACGTACGATGTCACGCTGATACCGGGTGACGGCATCGGGCCGGAGATTACCGCACAGACGGTCAGGGTGCTCAAGGCAACCGGGCTACGCTTCAACTGGGATGAGGAGCTGGCCGGGATGGCTGCGGTCGAAGCCACCGGCACTCCGCTCCCGGACGCGACCGTCGAAAGTATTCGGAAGAACGCGCTCGCCCTCAAAGGCCCGCTCACAACTCCAGTCGGCACCGGCTTTCGCTCGGTGAACGTGGGCCTCCGCAAGGAATTTGAATTGTTCGCAAACGTCCGCCCGGCACGCACCATCGTGCCCGGCGGCCGGTTCGAGAATGTCGACATCGTGCTGGTCAGGGAGAACCTGGAGGGGCTGTACATCGGCGTGGAGCATTTCGTGGCCATCGGCGACGACCCTCGAGCCGTCGGCGAATCGATGGCAATCGTGACCCGCCGCGGATGCGAGCGCATCATTCGCTACGCGTTCGACTACGCGGTGAGGCACGGCCGGCGCAAGGTGACCATCGTGCACAAGGCCAACATTCTGAAGATGGTCAGCGGCCTGTTTCTGGAAGTCGGCCGCGAGATTGCGAAGGAATACGCCGGGAGAATCGAATCGAACGACATGATCGTGGACAACACCGCCATGCAGCTGGTGCTTCGGCCGGAGCAATTCGACGTAATGGTGACCACGAACATGTTCGGAGACATTCTGAGCGACGAGGTCTCGGGTCTGGTCGGAGGCCTGGGGCTGGCTCCCGGCGCAAACATCGGTACCAAGGCGGCGATCTTCGAGGCAGTGCACGGCAGCGCGCCGGACATCGCGGGCAAAGGCATCGCCAATCCGTCAGCCCAGATGTTTGCCGCGGCCATGATGCTGGACCACATCGGGGAGCTGGACCGCGCCGACCGGATCCGCAACGCAATTATCACCACGATCGTCCAGGACAATATCCGCACCCGGGACCTCGGAGGAACCGCCTCCACGGAAGAGTTTGGCAGTGCCGTTGCCAAGCGCGCTGCCTGAGGTACCCTGTGTCCGCTGTGGTCGCCGGATTCGCGGGCTTGGCTGGGGCGAGCTCTGCCCAGAGTGCCGGGCGGAGCGCATGGGGCGTGCAAGAAGGCTGGCCGGCCGCATCTCCCTCGCCGCGACGGTGCTGATGGCGGCATACGTCGCCCTTCGGATCCCGGCGGCCCCGATGGCGCGGCTCTACGGCGGCATCGCGGTACTCGCCACCTACATCATCGTGCGGCGCATCGCCACTCTGGTGGCCATGGAGTATCTCAAATGACAGACGGAAAGCGAGGCATTCAGCGGGGAAGCAGATTGGATAGTCTGGGGGTGGGACTGCGGGCACTGGCCACTCTTACTGTTCTTGCTTCCCCAGTTCCCATCATCCCCGCCTCCCCGCTGCACGCGCAGACTTCTCTCACCATCTACAACGATGGCCGCGTACTGGTTCGCAGAACCGTCGGTGCCAACCTCCCCAGGGGCACCTCGAATCAACGGCTCACGCTGGGCGCCCTCGATCCAGGATCCTTGTTCTCGCTGGATCCTGAGGTGACGGTGGACCGGGTGTCCTACGACGGCGCCGTGGATGAGGCGAGCGTTCTCCGGCGCTCGGTTGGCAAGCGGCTGGTGTTCCGTCTGTCGGAGCCGCGTGATACCGTGAGCGCACTGGTGCTCGGTGTAGACCCGCTCCGGCTGCAGTTGCCTGACGGGCGAATCAGCTTTACCCCACCAGGACTTCCCCTGTATCCGGCCGATGTTGTAGTGGTGGAGCCGACGGTGATTCTCTCACTGCGGAGCGCGCGGGCTCAGGACCAGGTGCGGCTCGGCTATTTCACCGGTGGAGCATCGTGGCAAGCATCCTATCAGGTTGTGCTGGGCCGGGAGAACGCGAGGGTCACCGGGATGGCGGTGCTCCCCTCTGAGTCGCTCCGGGCAGAGAACGCGGAAATCCA
>DASPKB010000155.1:0-2222 GCA_035628315.1 Gemmatimonadales bacterium
TGATGAAGGGCTGCGTCCCCGAAAGTGCGTCCAGTCCGATTTTCTTGTAGTCGGCAGGAGTATTGGGTGACTTGGTTTTTGCAAAGTCGGGGGTGTCGTACCCGGTCCATTCCTTGCCGTTCCACCAGACCCACTTCTTCCGCTCGCTCCAGGGGTTGCCCTTCAGATCGGCGGACGCGCGGTTGTAGAGCACCCGGCGGTTGGCCGGCCAGGCCCACCCCCACTGGAGCTGCGCACCGGTGACATCAGGCGGGTCGGGGATCCTTCGCGCCGCGAGGTTCTGGTCCGGGGCAGGGTAGACCCCGCAGTAAATCCACGACGCGCAGGTGGTCGAGCCATCGTCCTTCAGCTCGGCGAACCCGGTGAGGTGCCGCTGCGGATTGCCTGTCACGTACCCGTTGATCTCCCGCAGCACCTTCAATGGATCGGGCTCGCCCTCGACATGGGCGAAAGAAGCGGAAGTTGCGGGAGCTGCGGAATCACCGGCTTGCCTTTCCGCTCCTTCCGCCCTTTCCGCGGTTTGCGCATCGGGATCGAAGTCCCACACCAGGTTCTTGAAGCCCTGATCCCGCGGCAACGTGCTGTTTGCGTACAGCTTCTTCAGCCTGAGCGCCAGCTGGTGGGTGAACCAGAGGTCCGACCGGCACTGCCCCGGGGCGTCGCCCGCCTTGAAATGCCACTGCAGCATCCGCTGCGTGTTGGTGAAGCTCCCGTCGCTTTCCGCCGCCTGGGCTGCGGGCATGAAGAACACTTCGGTACCGACGTCCTCCGGCTTGACCTCCCCTGCCTCGTTCTCCGGCGAGCGTTTCCAGAAGGTGGCGGTTTCCGTGAGGAAGATGTCCCGCACCACCAGCCATTCGAGCTTCCGTAGTGCCTGACGCTGCAGCCCGGCGTTGAGCGAGGTAGCCGGGTTCTGCCCGATGCACAGCATTCCCTTCACCTTGCCGTCGGCCATGGCAACCATCATCGGCATGTGCGAGTGGTCGCCGTTGATCTTGGGGTGCCAGTCGTAGCCGAAGTCGTTCGCCGGCGTTGCCGCGTCGCCGTACATGGACTTGAGATACGAGACCAGGAACTTGGGATAGTTGGCCCAGTAGCTCGTGGCGTTCGCCTCGGTGGCGATGTAGTCGCGCAGCGTGCCGTGCTGCTTGAGAGCCGACGGCTGAGGCATGTAGCCGTGGATGCTGTGGTATAGCGTGGGGATGTCCGTCGAGCCCTGGATCGAGGCGTGTCCCCGAAGCGCCATGATCCCGCCGCCCGGTCGCCCCATGTTGCCCAGCAGCAGCTGCAGCAGGGCACAGCACCCGATCATCTGAGGACCGTTGTGATGCTGCGTCCACGCTACCGCGTAGGCAAACGAGGTCGTCCGGTCTCTGCCCGAGTTCTCCAGAATGGTTTGGGCGACCTTGATGAAGGTGTCGCGGGGACAGCCGGTGACCTGCTCCACCATCTCCGGGGTGTAGCGGCTGAAGTGGCGCTTGACGATCTGGAAGACGCAGCGCGGGTTCTTGAGCGTAGGGTCGTGTTCCGTCGTCGGCTTGATCAGCTGCCGGATGACCTGCTCGAAGGGCTGCCCCGGCCTAGTCTTGCTTTGCGCCTCCTCTCGGCCCGGGGCGTCGTTCTCCTCTCCGCCGCGGGGCTGGCCGAACTCGTCGCTCATGCGGCTGTACTGCCAGGAGTCCGTCTGATACTGGCCCACGAAGCCATCGTAGGCCCAGCCGGGCTTGTCCCGCTTGTACTCCATCAGCCCGGAGAAGACGCCGTCCAGGTCTTCGGCATCCTTGAAGTCGGACCGAACGATGGTCGAGGCGTTGGTGTAGTGGAGGAGGTATTCCTGAAAGAATGAATCGTTCTTCCAGCGCTCGTCATTGATGACGTAGTTGATCAGCCCGCCGAGAAACGCAATGTCGCTGCCGGCGCGAATCGGAGCGTAGATGTCGCACATCGCGCTGGTGCGGGTAAAGCGGGGGTCCACGTGGATCAGCTTGGCCCCATGCTCGGTCTTCGCCTTCATGGGCCAGCGGAATGCCACCGGATGACACTCCGCCATGTTGCTGCCCTCGAACACGACGCAGTCCGAGAACGACATGTTGCGCGGGTAGGTGGACGCCGCGCCGCGTCCGAGCCGGGTCCCCAGACCGGGGACGCTAGAGGAGTGTCATATTCGGGCCTGATTCTCGATGGCCACCACGCCGAGTCCCCGCAAGAGCTTCTGCTGCATG
>DASPKB010000156.1:0-6192 GCA_035628315.1 Gemmatimonadales bacterium
CGAGATCTTCGGCAATGAGACGAGCGAGCCGGTTCTCGAAACCTTCTTCTCGCTGGTTGGAGAAGGGCAGATTGTTAGGGTCGGAGCAGACTCGGAGCTCTCGAGCCGGCCTCTCCCGGCCGCAGGCAAGAAGGGCCAACACAGAAGCACAGAGGAGCGGGAGGTTGCGTAGCAACAGGAGACTCCGTTGATATCCTATAACGCGATCTTTGCAGAGCTAATTTATACCCCTTGCAGGTTGGTCGTTGATCAACCTCTCACCGTAGCCGGATCGGAGGCTGAATGTCCAATACCATGATGATCGCGTCGCTCGCTCTGGTCTGGGCTGCACCACTTACAGCACAGGAGCCCCGGATCATCAGCGGGCTCAAGCAGCCAGAGTCCGTGGCTGTCGGCACCGGCGGTACCGTGTACGTCAGCGAGACCGGCGAGTACGAGAAAGCCAACGATGGCTACATCAGCATTCTGGATGGTGCGCAGCTGAAACGCTTCGCGACCGGGCTGGACGATCCGCATGGGATCAAGTGGTATCGGGACCACCTCTTCGTCGCCGACAACATGGGAATCATCTGGCGAATCGATAGTAAGGGTTCTCCAGAGCGCTTCGTCGACGCTACGGACTTCCCCCGAAAGATTACCAACTTCAACGATCTCGAGATCGACGCGGCAGGGAATCTCTACGTCACGGATAGCGGAGATTGGGAGGGACGAGGCGGCGCAATCTACCGCATTGGCCAGGATAAGAAGATTTCGGTAGTGCTGACCGACGAGGACGATTGGCGGCTGGTCAGCCCCAACGGCCTGCTGATGGACGGCCCTAATAGGCTCCTGGTCGTCGACTATACCACGGGGATCCTCTTTCGGGTCGACCTGAAGGGCGACAGCAAGACCATGGAGCGGCTGGCCCCGGGATTCGGCGCGGCGGACGGACTGGTGCGGGACGCACGAGGGCGGCTCCTCATCACCAGCTTCTCTACTCACAAGCTCTATGTGCTTGGTAAGCCTGAGGCGAAGCCGCAGGAGATCGAGCTGAGCGGAGTGGAATCTGCCGCCGATCTCGCGATCAGTCCGGATGGCAAAACCTTGTTGGTTCCGGATATGAGTGGAGGCAAGCTCGCGATCGTCCCGATGCCGTAGTTTAATCGCCCATTCTGGACATATCGGCCAGGATGGCAGCCGGCGACACCGGACCGCCGACAAATTCCGTCACCACCGCTTTGCTCGAGCGCTCGAGGCCGAACCGGAAGAGGCGCGGCGCGATCCAGCGATACCACGTCGGGTTCCCCGTGCTGAAGAACCCATGGAGCTGCCGGGTGCGCTCCCGAATGGCCGCCACGAGTATAGCGCCGGCCGCATAGTTCATCATGTAGCCTGGAGAGTCCACCAGTTGGCCCCGCATCGCCCACCAGGAGATCTCGGGGTGAGGGCGGATGCGGAGATAGTTCCTGGTAAGCTCGGTCCATGTGTGATTCGGGTCGGCCGTTGGATCGCGCTGCATGCGGAGCTCGAACAGCGCCCACGCTACATCCATGATGATTCCGGCGTAACGAGCCCGGAGGCTCACTTCTTCGGGTACCGAGTCTCCCAACCAACGCTGCTGCCAAACCGGCTCGTACACCTCGAGAGCGACGAAGTCGGCGACAGCCTCGGTAAACGGATCGCTGTCAGGCCAATCGGCGTAGGCGGGGCGGGTTCGTATTGCCGCGATGTGGATCGCGTGACCGGTCTCGTGTAGCAGCTCGTTGAGATTATCCAGTCCACCGGAGCGGTACGTTGCCACGACCAGCGGCTTTGCCGGGCGCCAGCTGCCGTTCCTGCGGCGAGGTCGGACGGCGAACGTGGTGTACGCCACTGGTGTTTTTCCGGCCCTTGGCTCGAGGTCGTAATCCACGCCGAGCGCTTCGACGTCTGCTCCAAGCGACTGAAACACGTCGGCGTTCAACTGGATCAGCCGTTCCCGGGAGATCCTCGGGCTCAGACGGCGGCTGGCCTCGCCCATTCGGTGATACCAGTCCCAAGGCTCTATCAACGAGTCCGGGTTGGATTGCCGCCAGGTTTCCAGCATTGCGAGCAGCCACCGCTCCAAAGAATCTGCCGGCATTCCCGAAGCACCCAGCTGAGCAAGCGAGGGGAGCAGCCCCTGCCCCTGCTCGACTTCCGCAGCGAGCAGAACCCGGTACGGGCTCGTCGGCTCGTTCGACCGGTTGATGCTTCGCCACACCGGATCCAATGCGAGAAACAGCTCTCGCCGGCGATCGGGATCGTCGGTGCGGCCCAAGCGGCTCAGGATGCTCAACCGGTCCAATGTGTCTTCACCGACTGCAACGTGGGACTGAGCCCAACCGTAGCAGGCGTAGATCCGGGAGCGGAGCGAGTCGAGTCCCCGGCCCACCCTGACGACGATCTTGGAGTCATAGTCGCACTTCGGTGGGCTGGGAGACTCGTTACCCGAGAACGCCGGTAGAGTGAGAGTAGCCAGGTCCTGCTGCAGGGTACGGCGCATTATGCCGATCGCCCGCTGGTCGTCGCGCTCCAGTTCTACCGAATCGATCGCAGCGAGTCGAGCTGCCACGGTTCTCCGCAGTTGATTGTGTGCCCGGATCCACGCACTCACTGCCGAAGTGCTTGTTCCGGGGTGATCCCCCTCCAGTGCTACATCGATCCTATCCCTCAGGTCGCGAAGGTCAGCGTAGAGTGACTCGGCGGGGGAGAGCTCAGCTGTGGTGCCGGCGGTCACAGCCGGCTGACTGGCTGCACACCCGAGGGCGGGGAGCACGAGCCAGAGAGGTAGCCACAGAGGAGCGTGGTAGCGCACGGACTGAGAGGTACCACAAAAAAACAGCGCCGGCGAGTACCGGCGCTGGAGAAGTAACAGTTCTTGCGGGAGCCTTAGACCGCGACCCGGTTCACTCGAGCCTCTGCGATCTGGGTCAGCTTGAGGTCGGTGGCCTTCTCTTCATCCAGGTTCTGCTGGAGCAGGCTGGTGGCATCGTTCCTTCCCAGCTCGCGGGCCCAAGCGATGAGCGTTCCATAGCGGGTGATCTCGTAGTGCTCTACTGCCTGCGCCGACGCCAGTGCCGCCGCGTCCAGGACCTCGGGATCACTCGCATCCTTCATGATCTCCTCGGCCTCGGTGATGATGCCGTCGATGGCCGGGCAGGTAGCCGCCTTGACCGGCTCGCCGATCATCTGGAAGACCTGCTCTACTCTCTCGATTTGGTGCTCGGTCTCGGCCAGATGCGTCAGAAAGGCCGACTGCAGCTGCTGATCGGACACCTTGGAGATCATCTTGGGCAGAGCCTTGGTAATCTTCTGCTCGGTGTAGTACACGTCCTGCAGGGTGTGAACGAACAGATCATTGAGGGTCGTGATCGGCTTGGAAAGCAGTCCCATGGTGTTCGCCTCCGGAAAAGTGTCATCGCCGACTCGGGACCTCGCGTCGGCGAGCCGTTAGTCTTTGAAGTGATGCATTTTGGCGTTCTGTACGCCGGCGAACCGTGAGCCAGGTCACGCCTATACTGCCCATCGACTCGCGAGTACTATCAGAAATGTCTGCACGACCACTGACTCGGCTTCGAAAACTCTGTCTGGCACTGCCCGAAGCCCATGAAGTCGAGGCCTGGGGCGAGCCCACCTTTCGCGTCCGTAACAAGCTCTTCGCCATGTTCGCCAGCGCCGGTACGCACCACGGCGTCGGCCGTCCTGCCGTGTGGTGCAAAGCCGGTCCGGGCAACCAGGAGATCATGGTCCGGAGCGCTCCTGACCGCTTCTTTGTCCCGCCCTACGTGGGGCCGAGTGGCTGGGTCGGTGTCTGGCTGGACGGGAGAGTCAATTGGGAGGAGCTGGCGGACTTGCTGCGGGATTCCTACGAGCTGGTGGCCCCAAAGCGCCTTCTGCAGCAGAAGAAGCCACGGAGAGTCATTCGGGCAATCCCCGTTTTGTTTGCTCTCCTCAGCGGGCAACTCTCCGCACAGCAACCTCCACCCGACTTCGATGCTTACGTGAAGCGGGTCATGCAGACATTCACTGTCCCCGGTCTGTCCGTCGCGATCGTGAAGGACGGGATGGTGGTGCTGGCGAGAGGATACGGGGTACGCCGGATGGGCGATCCAGCGCCGGTCGACGCCCAGACCCGGTTCGGCATTGCTTCCAACACCAAGCTCTTCACGGCAACGGCGCTCGCGCTCCTCGTGGAGGAGGGCAAAATCGAATGGGACAAGCCGGTGATCACCTATCTACCGGCGTTCGCCATGTCCGATCCGTATGTGACCCGCGAGATCACCGTGCGCGACTTGCTGGTGCACCGGAGTGGCCTCGGACTCGGCGCCGGCGACCTGCTCTGGTGGCCGCCATCCACCTATAACCGGAAGGAGATCGCCCGCCGGATCCGATACATCCCTCTCGCTACTTCGTTCCGCAGCACCTACGCCTACGACAACGTGTTGTATCTCATCGCCGGCGAGCTGGTCGAAGCGGTCTCGGGGCAATCCTGGGAAGATTTTGTCCGCAGCCGGATCCTGCGAAAAGTCGGCATGAACGACAGCGATGTGCGGCACTCAGGGTCGGGTGAGCGCGGCAACGTCGCGGGGACGCATGCCGAGGTGAACGACACCGTTCGAGCCGTGGCTCCCTTTATCAGCGACAACACGAATCCTGCTGGTGGGATCATGGCAGGCGCCGCCGACATGGCCAGGTGGATGGTGGTGCAGCTCGATTCGGGGAGGGTGAGGGGCGGGTCGCGGCTCTTCTCCCCCGCCAGCGCCAAACAGCTCTGGCGTGAGGTTACGCCGACCCCGATCGGTGACGCGCCAAAGAACTTCCCTCAGCTACGGCACCTCCGCGCTACGATGGCCGGGTACGCACTCGGTCTCGGCGTGCGCGATTACCGAGGCTACATCCTGCGGCAGCACACCGGAGGTCTGCCGGGTTACCTCTCGAAGGTGGCGATGATACCGGATCTAAGGCTCGGAGTGGCCATACTTACGAACCAGGAATCCGGGGCGGCCTTCGATGCCATTGCGTATCGCGTGCTGGATCACTACATCGGCGCCCAGGCGCCCGACTACGTCGCGCTGTTTCAGCAGCTAGTGCAGCGAAACCGGGAGCGCGTGAGGGAAGCTGAGCAGAAGTCAGCCGCCACTCGGGACTCAACGGTGGGACCGTCCCTGCCCCTGAAGAATTATGTGGGGACCTACCGTGATCCCTGGTATGGCGACGTCCAGATCAGCCAGGAGCGCGGCCGACTGGCCATACGCTTCAAGCACACTCCATCGCTGGTTGGCGATCTGATCCACTGGCAGCACGACACGTTTCTGGCCCGCTGGCGCGATCGCGAGCTGCGGGCCGATGCTTACGCTACCTTCTGGCTCAACTCCAACGGCACCGTGCATCAGCTGCGCATGGTGCCGGCGTCAGAGTCAGTCGATTTCAGCTTCGATTTTCAGGATCTCGTGCTCAAGCCGGTGGCGGACTCGACGGGGCATTGATTTGTCAGCCCAGCTGATAGCGGCTCCGCAATACTCCCATGTGGTGAGCGAGGTGCCCCACGATGATGTACGCCAGGGCGCGGACGGTAACCGGACTGCCGTTCGCCTCACCCCAACGGCTCCAGGCCTCGTCGGGTAAGCCCTCGAGCAGCGCAGCGGTGCTCAGCCGCACCGCCCGCAGCTCCGCCAGCAGCATCGGCAGCGGTCGATCGTCGAAGCGGCCCGCCGGAACATAAGCATTCTCGTCGAACCCCTCGAGCGGCGTTGCGTCTCCCCGGGCAATTCGCAGCAGCCGGTATCCGAAGATCCGTTCGGTGTCGCAAAGGTGACCTAGAATTTCCTTCACGCTCCACTTTCCCTCGGCGTAACGGGCGAGGGCAGCGCGATCGGTCACGTTCTCGAACAGCTGCTCCAGCTCCCGGAGTTGCTGGGCCAGCTGAGTGCCCAGGTCCTCGTCGGTGACCTTGTCGATGTAACGGTGATAGTACGAAATCGACTCGTCGGGCGAGGGTCGGGTAATCGCGATCGTGCTCATGTTGGAACTCCAGCTTCAATGCGGTGCAGGTAGTGCTGCAGGTATAGATGGTAAACGAATGCTTCGCTCTGGGTGGTTACCAGCCGATCGCAGTCCCGTAAACCGCAGTCCGCCACGCTAACGCGGGCCCACGAGCCACCACCAAACCCGATGTAACTGTGCTCGGCTACC
>DASPKB010000157.1:0-3513 GCA_035628315.1 Gemmatimonadales bacterium
TGAGGCTGAACCTGCCGTAGACCTGGGATCCGAAACCCAGCACTATCGGCCGGCGTCCGCCCTTGAGGGTCACCAGGGGAAAGTTTTCCCCGATTACCACCTCGCCCTCGCGCTCCTGCCCGAACCGGCTGTCTCCACGCCGCGCGGACAATACGCGGCCCACCAGTCCGTGTACTCGAGGCGAAGCCTCCGGTCGCTCGAAGCTCCGGACCTGCGGCAACACCGGCTCCTGGGCCAGCACCGCAGATCCATACAACAGGAAAGAAAGTCCGAGAAGCGTAGTGGCTCGGATGCTTGACATTGACCCGGTGTCGCGAAATGTTCAGCGCGATTCTAGCGGAATCTGGAGTAACTTGCGATGCCACTTTTGGGCACGCAATGGCGCGGATTGCCTACACTGGAGTAAATCATGCTGCTGACCTCGCTGCTCGCTGCTTTTCTGGGCATAGGATTCGGGAGCACCGATCCGGCACCGACGGTGACCGTCACGATAGACTCGTCGCGTCATGAGCTGATCGTCAGCAGCGGTCCGTACGATTTGCCAAACATGCCGCCCATGGAGGACCACGCCATGATGGACCTCGGCATGTCACACGATACCAAGCTGCAGCGCTTCCAGTGGCCGGTAGACGGTTGGTTCCGCGGCTTTCGAGTCGAGCTGACCGATTCCCGGGGGCGCCGGGTGCCCGCCCATGTCATGCACCACATGGTCATGGTGAATTTCAGCCGGCGGCAGTTGCTGTACAGGGCGGCCGAACGACTGATGGGAACCGGGACGGAGACGGAAGAGGTGACCGTTCCCAAGAGCATCGGTGTTCCAATGAAGCCCGGCATGAACCTCGGGATGTATATCGCGTGGCACAATGATACCGGCAAGGACCTCGAGGGTGTGCGGCTGAAACTCGTTCTGCTCTGGACGCCGAAAAATCAAAATCCGCCGCCGGTGAACGCGTTGCCGATCTACATGGACGTAAACCTGAACGTGGGTGGCACCAACACCTTTGACGTTCCACCAGGCAAATCCGCGAAGGCGTACGAGTTCACGCTCCCAACCGGCGGGCGCCTCCTGGGGGTCGGGGGCCACATGCACGACTATGGTACCGCTGTGAGGCTGGAAGACGCGGAATCGGGAAAGGTGCTGACTCGGGTGGAGGCCACCCGCACCCCCGACGGCAAGCTCATCAAGGTGAGCCGGAAGCTTTTCGGGGTTAGTGGGAAGGGACTGCGGCTCAAGGCCAACCGGCGCTATCGGGTAGTGGGAGAATACGACAATCCCACCGGAGAGGTTCGTGTCAAAGGGGCGATGGCCAGTATGGTAGGCTTGTTTGTTCCGGACGACATCAATCGCTGGCCTTCAATTGATCCGCGGGATCCCGTGTATCAACGGGACCTTGCCTCACTCCAGCTGCGAGGTGCATCCACCGGCGGCGCCACCGCCCCCGGCGCGGGTCACCACCACCGTCACTAAAGCCAACCCGATGGAGTGCGGTGATCAGCGTATGATACGCCGCACTCCGACCCAGCGCTTGTACCACCAGCGTCCATAGGGATCCGAAGGGCTGAGGGTACTCACCTGTACCCCGCGGGTAGCACTATGTATGAAGCGGCCCTCGCCCATGTACAGACCTACGTGAGTCACTGCCCCACCTCGGTTGGAGAAAGTGAGTAGGTCCGCGGGCCGCAGCTGCTCCAGCTTCTTGTCCATCTTGATTCCTTCTCGGGCCTGATCGACGCTCCGCCTCGGCAGTTGAATGCCGTGCTTGCCGAAGGCGTACTGAATTAATCCCGAGCAGTCAAAGCCTTCACCATCTTCGCCGGTTCCCCCGTACTCATACGGACGGCCCATGGCTTCCGCGGCCGTTGCCACGATTGAATCGGCCAGGCTGGCCGGCGGCGGCTGCGGCTCAAGCGGCGCAGAGACTGTTCCGGCCGGCTCGGGCTGCCCTCGACCCGAACCTGGAACCGAGGTTCGAGGCGGAACTTTGGGTATGCCGCGATTAAAGTGCACCGACACGCCCAGGGCCAGCTCCACACCGTCCCGCCCTCCCAGCGAAAGCTCACGCCAGCGGCCCTCGGCTCCCACCGAAAGGAAGTCGAGCGGAAACAGATCATATCCTACGCCGGCCGACCAGGAGCCCCAGGGATGGGAGAACGCGTTCGATGTCTCGGACCCGAGGCCGCCACTGAGGCCGGCCAACAAGTAAGGGCCTCCATCTGGCTTGCGGAACAATGTCAGATCGGTACCTACCCCGGCGAAGCTACCGGCGGCCCCGCCATCGCGGCGTGTCACATCGCCGTGCAGCTGAGTCCCGAGAACTCCAACTAACTGTCGGCCTACTCCAAGACGGAACGTGGCCCAGCCCGCCGAGTCCCAGAAGCGACCGACTCGCGCTTCAACCGCCTGCGCCCGCAACTCGGCCGAGCTCACCAGCAGGAGCCCGGGGCCGAGGAGGAGCAAGCGGGTCCAGCGCCGGCGGGAATTTGTCATTTGTCCTTTCCTCCTGTGGCCTCACGCACCGGCCGCCCAGTCTCGAGATTGACCCGGTAGGTGTCACCGGCGCTGCAATTGGTCCACAACACGGCACGGATGGTAGAGTCGTTCAGGACCACGGGTGCCACTCCGGTGTACAGGAGCGGGATGGGTACTCGTCTGGCACCATGGCGGATCTCCAGCCCACGTTCGATGCACGTCGTGCCGTCCGGTGCGCGACCTTCACGTGCCAGCGTGAACCAGACTTCGCGTCCTTTAGGGCCCTCGAGCACCAGGGAGTCGGAAGGCTGGGACGGCGACCGGACGGGTTTCTCGTGCAGGTCTTGTTCCACCCGGCCACATCCGGCCTGCGGGACAGCGGCGGCGAGGCAACCCGAGGCGAGCACCCGAGAGATCCGGCGCAACTGCATCAGCTTGGGGGGGTGGGCTCAGGCTCGGATATTTCCTCGGGAACTTCGGGAACCGTGGCGAATTCCGTGGTGTCCGGAGTTCCGTCCTCCGTTACTGCCAGAACTTCACGCACCTCGGGTGAGCGGCGCAGGTAGTGCAGCCAGGCAATCAGGGCCGCGAAACCAGCGAGGCCACCACAAACTGCCGTAACGGCCACGCCCCGAACGGGATCATCCATCCGCATGGCCAGCAGCGCGCCCCCGACGGCGCCAAAAAACGAAGCTGCCCACGCCAGAAAGGGCGTGAGCAGCCAGCCGAATATGCGAAACAACAGACGCACCCAGCGCATGGGATCAGGTGCGTCGGCGTCCGATACCCGAAGCTATGGTGGCCAGAACCAGAGCGGGCAGAAAGGCAACCGCGAAGGTACCCAGGGTCCAGCCCGCCCCCGGAAAGCCGAGCACGGCAGCCAGGGCGCCGATCACCAGGGCCAGAACAAACGCCAGGATAAGTCCCTTCGCCACGTTAGTCCGGCCTTCCCGCTCGAGCTGGTTGGCCAGAATCCACGCTCCCATCCAGGGCAGGAAGGTGCCAACCATCCACCAAACCGGATGATACCACCAGTTGCTCCC
>DASPKB010000158.1:0-10210 GCA_035628315.1 Gemmatimonadales bacterium
GCAGCCCGATCTGTGGCATGACGTCGGGTGGAAAGTGTCCCTGATAGCCTGGATTATGCACCGAGAGCACTCCGGTGATCGGGGCAGGGTAACGATCCCCTAGAACCGCGCGGAGATAAACCAGGGCCAGCGCCGTATGCCAGTCGTGTGCGTGAAGCAAGACCGGGCCGGGCACTAGTCGGGGGAGAGCGGTAACCGCGGCAAGGGCAAAGAAGGCGAAACGACGTGCGTTGTCGGCGTAGTCGATCGCGTTTTCGCCGTAGATGCCGGGTCGGTTGAAGTAGTCGAGATGCTCGATGAAGAACACCTGGGGCCCGGAACTCTGACCCACCACGCGGAACACCCGGGCCTCTTCGCTGTGAGAGCCGAGTGGCACCAGGAAGGGCTGTCCCACGGGCTCGAGATCGGGATCGACGTCGCGGACTGTCCGGTAGAGCGGCAGGATGGCAGCGACATTGAGGCCCGCGGCGCGTTGGAAGTTCGCCAACCCGCTAACCGCCTCGGCCAGCCCTCCCGTCCTGGCGTAGGGATAGTACTCCGCGGTGACGTGTACTACCGAGACCGCTTGACCCTCTGCGGTCCGGAGCGCGTCAGACCCACTCGCCTGCTCTCGCGCCGGTTGCTGTGCCGTCGTCATCCTCTCAGCCTCACGCCGTGGGTGGGTCGTCGCCGAACGCCTCCCCAACGATTGCTGGCGCGTAGTACTCCTGCACGTATTCCCGCATCATGCGCCGGGCGGTGAAGCGGCTGCCGGCCAGACGCAGTGCATGGCGCATCTTCTCGACCCATCCGAGTGGTACCCCGTTTGCATTCCGGCTATAGAACAGGGGCACCACCTGCTCCTCCAGCAGCCGGTAGAAATGTTCAGCATCGGCCGCGTCGGCGTCACTGCCCTCAGGTCCCGGGGAGATTGCCCACCCGCTCAGCCCCTCGTATCCCTCCTGCCACCATCCGTCGAGCGTGCTGAGCTGAGGAACTCCGTTGAGTGCTGCCTTCATCCCGCTGGTCCCCGAGGCTTCCAGGGGAACCCGGGGAAGGTTGAGCCAGAGATCCACACCCTGCACCAGCAGGTGGGCCAGGTGCATGTCGTAGTCTTCCAGGAACGCCACTCGGCCTTCGAATTCCGGATCGCGAGTAAACTGGTAGACGCTTTGAAGCACTTCCTTGCCGGGGTTATCCGCGGGGTGGGCCTTGCCGGCGAATATGATCTGGACCGGGCGCCAGGGATCTACCAATAGGCGCCGGAGACGATCGATTTCCCGGAAGATCAGGTTGGCCCGTTTGTAGGTGGCAAACCGGCGGGCAAAGCCGATAGTGAAAGCCATCGGATCGAGCAGCGTGCCGGCGCCCACCACCTGGGCTGCCTCCTTGAGCTGTCCGGCGAAGCGGCGCCGGGCGTCCTCCCGGATGAAGTTGGCCAGTGCCCGCTTCTGCCGGAGGTGTGCCTCCCAAAACTTGGTATGGTCGAGCGTCAGAACCTGATCCCAGAAGCCCGGTTCCTCCAGCCGGTCGCCCCAGTCAGGACCGAGATGCTCATCCAGCAGCGCCATGATCGGGCTCGCCATCCAGGTGGCGAGGTGAACACCGTTGGTGACATGACCGACGGGTACCGCTTCCCAAGGCCGGTTGGGCCAGAGCTCCCGCCAGAGGTTGCGGGTGACCTGCCCATGCCGGCGGCTTACGCCATTTACCCGAGCCGACAGGCGCATCGCCACCACCGTCATGTGAAATTGTCCCGGCAAGCTGGGGTGAGCTCCGAGTCCGAGCAAAGCCTCCCGGGGAATCTTCATTTCGTCCCAAAGCGGTCCGGTGCAGGCCTCCAACTGATCGGCCGGGAATGCATCGTGCCCGGCGGGGACCGGGGTGTGCGTGGTGAAGACGCTCTGGGAGCGAACCTGGCGCACTGCATCGGCGAACTCTACTCCCTCACTGCGCAGCTCGCGCAATCGCTCGATAAACATGAAGGCGGCATGGCCCTCGTTCGCGTGCCACACGCCGGGCTCGATATTCATGGCTCGGAGCACGCGTACACCGCCCACGCCAAGAATCCATTCCTGGCGGACCCGCAGTTCGGGCCCGCCGGCGTACAACTTGTTCATCAACCCGCGGTCGTCGGGATGGTTCGCATCCAGATTGGTGTCGAGGAGGTAAATCGGAACCCGCCCGACCATCATTCGCCACGCCCGCACGTGGACCGGACGACCGGAAGTCTGCACTGTGGTTAGCCAAGGCTGCCGATTGGGCCCAACCACCGGCACCAGCGGGGTGGCGCTGACATCGTACTCTTCGTCGCTGTCCTGCTGCCATCCTTCGAGCGTCAGCCGCTGATCGAAGTACCCCTTTCGATAAAACAGTCCGACTCCCACCATGGGCACGCCCAGGTCACTGGCGGACTTGCAGTGGTCGCCTGCGAGCACTCCCAGGCCGCCGGAGTAGATCGGCACCGAGTTGTGCAGCCCGAATTCCGCGCAGAAGTAGGCTACCGGCCGTCCGTTCAGGTCCGGGTAGTTCCGCGCGAACCAGGTGTCGCCGTGATCGGCCTCGTGCTCCATCCGTTGCATCACATCGTCATAGCGCCGGAGGAAGTCGCTGTCGCTGGCGCATGCCGCGATCCGGGCGGGCTCCACCTGACACAGCAAGTCGAGAGGATTGTGCCGGGTGCGATGCCAGAGCGCCACGTCAATAGACTGAAAGAGCGCGCGCGCCTCGCGGCTCCAGCTCCACCAGAGGTTCATCGCGATGGCAGCAAGACCTTCGATGCGAGCCGGAAGGTAGGGAATGCGAGTCTGTTGGGTGAGCATGGACAATTATAAGCGGGGAAGAACCTCCCCGCTGTTAGTGCACCAGCTTCTTGTACCGGATCCGGTGCGGCTGATCTACCGAGGCGCCTTTGCGCCGGTGGTAGTCGGCGGCGTATTCCTGGTAGTTGCCCTCGAACCACACGACCTCGCTGTTGCCCTCGAAGGCCAGCATGTGAGTGGCGATCCGGTCCAGGAACCAGCGGTCGTGGCTGATCACCACTGCGCACCCCGCAAAGTTGAGCAGGGCTTCCTCCAGCGCACGCAGGGTGTCGACATCGAGATCGTTGGTAGGCTCATCGAGCAGCAGGAGATTGCCGCCGCTCTTGAGCAGCTTGGCCAGGTGCAGTCGGTTCCGCTCTCCGCCCGACAGTACACCCACCTTCTTCTGCTGATCGGCTCCCCGGAAATTGAACCCGGCGCAATAGGCTCGCGCATTCACGCTGCGCTTGCCGAACTGCAGCTGGTCCTGCCCGCCGGAGATCTCCTGATATACCGTCTTCTCGGGATCGAGGGCTTCGCGGCTCTGGTCCACGTAGGCTATCTCGACCGTAGAGCCGATCTTCAAGGCTCCGCCGTCGGGCTCCTCCTGACCCGTGATCATCCGAAACAGAGTGGTCTTGCCGGCGCCGTTTGGCCCGATTACGCCCACGATGCCGCCGCGGGGGAGGGAGAAGCTGAGGTCATCTATCAGCAGCCGGTCGCCGTAGCCCTTGGTGAGACCCTCGGCAACCACGACTTCATCACCCAGCCGGGGCGGCACCGGAATCAGGATTTCGGCACTGCCTTCCTGTTGTCGCTCGCTTGCCTCCCTCAGTTCCTCGTAGGCGGTGATTCGCGCCTTGCTCTTGGCCTGACGGGCTCGGGGCGACATGCGGATCCACTCGAGCTCACGCTGCAGCGTTTTCTGGCGGGCGGATGCCTGCTTCTCCTCCTGACTCAGCCGC
Organism: Gemmatimonadales bacterium; assembly: GCA_035628315.1. Lineage (GTDB taxonomy): Bacteria > Gemmatimonadota > Gemmatimonadetes > Gemmatimonadales > GWC2-71-9 > CAVVWJ01. Next base: position 3,746 of record DASPKB010000158.1, read on the forward strand.
TGCTCCTTCTGAGCCAGCCAGGATGAGTAATTACCCTCCCAGGGAATTCCGGCGCCTTGATACAGCTCGAGAATCCAGCCTGCCACGTTATCGAGGAAGTAACGATCGTGGGTGACTGCCACGACCGTTCCCTTGAACTCGGCGAGATAGCGCTCCAGCCACCAGACGCTTTCCGCATCCAGGTGATTGGTAGGCTCGTCCAGCAGGAGCATGTCCGGCTGTTCCAGAAGCAGGCGGCACAAGGCTACTCGCCGCTTCTCTCCCCCGGAGATCTTGGTGACGTCAGCGTCGCCCGGCGGGAGCCGCAGCGCATCCATGGCCAGGTCGATCTTGTGGTCCAGCTCCCACAGTCCCAGCGCATCGATTCGCTCCTGCAGGTTGCCCTGCTTCTCCAGCAGCCGGTTCATCTCGTCGTCATCCATCGGCTCGGCGAAGCGCGCGCTGATTTCGTTATACTGGTCGAGCAGGGTCTGCTGCTCCTTTACCCCTTCCATCACGTTTCCTCTGACGTCCTTGCTCGGATCGAGGGCCGGCTCCTGCGGCAGGTACCCGATTCGGGTGCCGGGCAGCGGACGCGCATCCCCCAGGAAGTCCTTATCGACACCGGCCATGATCCGAAGAAGCGTGGACTTTCCGGCGCCATTGGAACCCAGGACGCCGATCTTGGCGCCGGGGTAGAAGGCGAGATAGATGCCCTTGAGAATTTCGCGGGACGGAGGCACGACCTTTCGAAGGTCGCGGATCGTAAAGATGTATTCGCCGGCCATGGGGGGTGAAAATAACAAAAAGGGCGTCCCAGCGGGGACGCCCTCCTCGTGTCTCGACCCGGAGGGTCAGCTGAGGTTTCTGTTGGCGATCTTGGCGAGATCGAACATCGTGACCTGACTCTTGCCGCCGAACAACGGACGGAGCTTCTCGTCGGCGTTGATGGCCCGGCGATTCTTGGAGTCCTGCAGGCCGTTCCGTTTGATGTACGCCCAGAGCTTACTGATGACCTGGGTACGAGGCATGGGGCTATTACCTACGACCGCCGCGAGCTGTGAGCTCGGCTGAAGGGGTCTCATGAATGCGGGATTCGGGGCGCGCTTCCTGCCGGAGGATGACTTCTTTCTGGCGGTCTTCTTGGCTGTCTTTTTCCGCGCTGCGGGACGTCGAGCCGACTTCTTACTGGTCTTTTTCCTACCGGCAGTCTTTCTCCTAGTGGTGGCCATCGCGAGTCTCCCAGAGTGAATGAGAACCGTGCGTGCCTCGGAACCAGCAGAACTACCGTGTCGAACAGTATACAAGCGGCGTCCAGTTGCAATAGGCAAAACCGGATTTTCCCCTCTGAAAAAGCCTCAGCGCTGAAGGAAGACCCCCGCTACCCCGACGAGGTACCCCTCGGAATAGCCCTGAAGTCGGCGGTCCTCTGCTCTACGCTCGAGCCCGGAGTACCCGCTCCAGCTCGGCGAGCGTGGGGTCAATCTCGATCGGACGATTGGCTCCAGGGGGTGGCGGCTCAGTCTGCTGGTGGAACTGGAGAAGCAGACCAGGGTCCTTGAGGATGTGACCGGTGAGAACGGCGACGATTCGCTCCGTCGGTTGAACGATTCCCCGCTGGATCAGGTGGCGAAGCCCGGCTAGGCTGGCGGCGCTCGCCGGCTCACACCCGACGCCGGACGCGTCGATTGCGGCTTTAGCCTCGAGCAGCTCATTGTCCGTTACCGATAGGACCACACCATTCGTTTCCTGAATGGCGGTGACTGCGCGGTCGTACGAGGCCGGGTCGCCGATCTTGATGGCGGTGGCTACCGTCTGGGCTTTGACCCGATGTTTCGTGGCAAATCCCTCATCATAGCTGCGGGCAAACGGTGCGGCGCCTTCCGCCTGGATCGCGGCGAGCCGGGGCCGGCGGCTGATCAACCTCCATTCATGAGCCTCACAAATGGCTTTCCCGAAGGCGGCCGTGTTCCCGAGATTACCGGCTGGGAACACGATCCAGTCGGGAGCCTCCCACGACAGCTGCTCGAGCATTTCGAAGATGATCGTTTTTTGCCCTTCGATCCGAAATGGGTTGATGGAGTTCAGCAGGTACACGCCGAGCCTGGTGCTGGCCTGATCTACCATTCTGAGACACTGATCGAAGTCTCCCCGGACCAGCAACGTGCGGGCGCCATACGCCAGCGTCTGTGCCAGCTTTCCGCTCGCAACCGATCCGCTCGGTACCAGAACCAGCGCCGGCAGCCCTGCCTGTGCCGCGTACGCGGCGAGTGAGGCCGAAGTGTTGCCGGTCGAAGCGCACGCTACGGCCCGGGCGCCGATGCGAAGCGCCTGGGTAACCCCAACCGTCATTCCCCGATCCTTGAATGATCCGGTTGGATTATGGCCCTCGTGTTTGAGCAGCAGGCGGTTGACTCCAGCCCAGCGATCCAGCTCAGCCCGGTGCAGCAGGGGCGTGTTCCCCTCGGGGTGTGACACGACCGATTCCGCCGAGGGCAGCACGATCTCGCGAAAGCGCCAGACACCGGAGGCTGTAGCGCCGGGGCCGCCGCCGCGTCGCTCGGTGAACTGCTGGATCAAGTCCTCGGGGGTAACGGCCGGTGGGCGGTGATGCACCTCGAGCAGACCTTCACACAGACTGCAGCGTGGTTGGGGGTCCGTCTCCACCACCTCATTGCCGCACTTTATGCATGCTTGCCAGCTGGCGGGTCGCCGGGTCTGGAATCTCACGAGTGCGGATCCTTTCCATTTGGCACCAGCCGAGCTCCCTGTTCATCCACTCGTACTACGCGCGTGCTGCTGCGGAGTCCACATGCGTCGTAGGCCTGCTCCATGGCCAGTCCTACGGTCGCCCCAATCTCGGCGCCCCGTACCAGGGCAAACACGCTGGGGCCGCTTCCGGAGATCGAGCAGCCGAGTGCGCCGGCCTTCATCGCGGCCGCCTTGGCTTCCCGGAACCCGGGCAGTAGCGCGGCCCTGGCTGGCTCGGCAATCCGATCATCGATGGCTCGGCCGAGCAAGGCGTAATCGGAGGAAGCGAGCGCAGCCACAATTGCGCCCACCTGGGCGGCCTGGTGCAGGGCGACTGCACGGGGGATCTCAACCGGCAAAACCGCCCGGGCATCGGCTGTGCGAACCCGCTGCTCAGGCCGCACTACAACTACCCACAGCTCCTTCGGCACCGGAAGGCTGACGAGGTCGAGCGGGTCTAGGCAACGAATCAGCACGATGCCGCCCAGCAGTGAGGTTACGATGTTATCGGCGTGACGCCCAGAAACAGCTTCTTCGGCGTCGAGACACGCGGCCACGAGCGCGGGCCGGTCGAGGGCATTATCCAACAGCGCGTTCACGGCCACTGCTCCCGCCACGGCGGACGCTGCGCTACCTCCCTGACCTCCGGAGAGAGGCAGACCCTTGCGTATGGTGAGCGCGATGCCCCCGCGGCGGCGGACCGAGGAGATTTCGGCCCGCGCGAGCACGGCGCGAGCAGCCAGACCGGAGGCATGCCTATCCGGGTCGCGCGGCAGGTCGGGATGGCCGGCATCGAGAATCTGGATACCGGGGTGGTCACTCATCTCCGCCCGTACCGTGTCGCCCGCGCCGGCCAGCGCCAGGCCGAGAATATCCAAACCTGGCCCTACGTTCCCTACACCTCCAGGAGCGTAGGCAGTCACGGATGACGTCATGCTCCGGCCAGACGCAGAATGTCATTCAGCACGCCGGCCGCGGTGACTTCGGCCCCGGCCCCAGGGCCGGTAATGACCAGTGGGTTGGTCTTGTACCGTGCCGTGGTAAACACCAGCTGGTTGTCAGAACCCGTCACTCGGGCAAAGGGGCTGTTCTCCGGCACCGCGCGGACCCCAACGGCCACCTTGTCCCCGGTTACACGTGCGATATACCGAAGCACCGCACCAGATCGTCTCGCCTCAGCCACGCGGGCGGCCCACGGCCGGTCTAGCTCTCCGAGCCGCTGGATGAATTCTTCCTTCTTCAGGGAACGGGCCCAGCGCGGCACCAGAGACTCTACTGATTTCGGGGAGATCTCACCGGTGTATCCCAGCAGCCGCGCCAGGATCAATGCTTTCCGCGCCACGTCCATGCCCGAGAGGTCATCGCGAGGGTCCGGCTCGGTGTATCCCTGTTCCATGGCGCGTCTCACCGCCTCAGAGAACGGAACATCGGCCGACAATTCGTTGAGGACGAAACCGAGCGTTCCCGAGAGCAGTCCCTCGATCTGCTCCACGCGATCCCCCGATTCCACGAGCTTGTGGTAGGTGTCGATGATCGGGAGTCCGGCACCGACTGTGGCCTCGTGCAGAATCCGCCGCCCGCGGGCCCGGGCGGTTTGCCAGAGCAGTTCGCTCGCGCTTTGCCGACTTGCTAGGGGCCGCTTGTTAGCCAGAACCAGATCCATGCCTCCAATGAGTGCCCGCTCCAGCACCGGCCCGGTTTCATCGGCGGTGAGGTCTACCAGGACAGGTCGAGCCAAGGCATATCTCGCGACGTGCTCCACCGCCTGTAAACTCGATGCCGGCTGCCCACCCGGGAGCTCTGCCAGACCTCGCCCCTGGCGTTTCTCTCCAGCTATGTCCTCCAGTCTTTCCGAGGAGATTCCCTGGGGATCGAAGATGAAACCGGAGCGATCGACCACCGCCACAACCCGGAGTGCCAGAGCCGGACGCTTCACTTGCGGTAGGAGGGCAGCGAGCGCTCGTCCAATCTGGCCCATCCCGAGGATCACCAGCTCCATGCGCTCCGGCTGCACCACTGCGCCGCCCTCGATCCGGGACAGCTGGAATGCAGCGTGAATTCGGCGCTGGGCCTCGGCCGCAGCCTCGGCAGGGACGACCATGGAAATGTTCAGCTCGGACGAGCCCTGCGCGATGGCCACAACGCTGATGCCCGCCGCGGCCAGAGCGCTGAACACCGCAGCCGCTACCCCAGGCGTGCCGTGCATGCCCAGGCCTACCACGGCGATCGTGGCCATGCCGGGGCTTACCTCGACACCATCGATTTCCCCATGCTGGATCTCGCTGTGAAATTCCTGAAGCAGGCTCTCGTGCGCCATTTTCGACAGCGCTTCGGGAACGCTTAGGCAGATCGAATGCTCCGACGAGGCCTGCGAAATCAGAGAGACCGAAATGTTGTGCGCGTGCAGGGCCGCAAAGGTTCGGGCCGCTATGCCGGGCACCCCCAACATACCGTTGCCGGTGACCGTAACGAGCGCCTGTCCGGGGGCGGCGCTCAGTGCGCGGACCGGATGCCGTCCCGGAGCCACCCGCTCCGAGACTTCGGTGCCGGCGGCGCTTGGATCAGCGAACGGCCGGACGTGAATAGGAATCGGGCGTCCGGTGAGGGGTATGAGCGCGCGCGGATGCAGAACCTTTGCTCCGTAGTAGGCCAGCTCGGCGGCTTCCCGAGGGTGGAGCTCGTGGATCACCCGCGCGTCAGCGACGACTCGAGGATCCGCGGTGAGCAGCCCCGGCACATCCTTCCAGAGGCACACCCTGGTGGCATTCAGGGCACGAGCGAGCACCGTTGCGGTGAGGTCGGAGCCGCCCCGGCCCAGGGTCGTGATAGCGCCGTCGGGCGCGGCCCCTATGAAGCCGGGCACCACCGGGATAATGTCGCGGGCTAGAAGAGGAGCGAGCACCTGTCTGCCGGCTCGATCGCTGCGGTTGAGGTCAGGCGCGGCATGACCGTGGATTGCGTCGGTGCGAAGGACTCTTACCGCGTCGACGTACTTGCCCGACCTTCCGGCGGCCTGGAGTGCCGCCGCAAAGAGCTGTGCACTCAGCCGTTCTCCATACGAGACCAGAATGTCGGTGCTGTGGGGCGCTAGCGTCCCGGATCTCCGGAATTTGCGCAACAGCGCTTCCAGTTCAGCGAACAGGTCGCCGGCCCTATTCAGGAAGCGTTTCCGATGTGAGCCTTGAGGCAGGACTCCCTGCGCCACTTCCTCGTGCCGGGAACGCAGCTGGGCTGATAGCGCGTCGGCTGCGCGCTCGTTGCCACCGGCAGTCTCCTGGCCCAGCGTGATTAGCGCATCGGTAACACCCGCCATCGCGGACACGACCACGATGAGAGGAGTCTCTGCGTGGCCCTCTAGGATCTGGAGCGCGTGGCGAATGGCGGAGGAGTCGGCCAGCGACGCACCGCCGAACTTATGCACCTCGGGTGCACGGCGCTGGCGTGGTGGCATGGTGACAGAGTCGAGCGTCGGCAGTCCGGAGTCAAGGGCCGGATGGCGCCTCCCTTGACCCTTGCCCCTCGACGCTAGACCCTTATCACATGTTGGCTCTCCTCAAGCTCATCCAATCGATCATCAAGACGCTACACTCCGCCGGCACACCAGGGCAGGTGGCAGCCGGGATGGCACTCGGCTCGGCGCTCGGGCTGACGCCGCTGGTTAACCTGCACAACTTGGTCATCTTTTCGCTGCTAGTGCTGCTCAACGTGTCTTTCGGCGGCGGAATGCTCGGCTGG
>DASPKB010000159.1:0-2718 GCA_035628315.1 Gemmatimonadales bacterium
AGTGTGCTGATCACCGCGCTCTGGGACAAAGCCGGCAAGCTGAGGGGATTCGCCAAGGTTACCCGTGACCTGACCGAGCGGCGGCAGGCGGAAGCCAGCCTTCGGCAACATGAGAATCTTCTCGCCACCGTGCTGGAGACCCTCCCGGTGGGCCTCCTCGTCACCGACCGGGAGGCCAGGGTAATCCTCAGCAACGAGATGGCGTCTCGGGTCTGGGGCAAAATCGGCGAGGGCGACGACATGATCGTTCGGTATCGCGAGAGCAAGGCCTGGTGGGCCGACACCGGGCAGCGGATCGACGACGACGCCTGGCCGCTCTGGCGGGCGATCCGGGAAGGGGAGTCCGTCCTCAACTCCGTCATTCAGCTGGAGCGCGGAGAGGAACGTAAAGTTGTCATCAAGTCAGCCGTGCCTCTCCGCGATGCTGAAGGCCGAATCGTCGGCGCCGTGATCGTGGACCAGGACGTCACCGACCGCTTTCGTGCGGAGCAGCAGCTCGGCGAAACCCGGGCGCACCTGGCTCAGGCCCAGAAAATGGAAGCGATTGGCCGCCTGGCGGGGGGCATCGCCCACGACTTCAACAACCTGCTTACCGTCATCAACGCACTCAGCATCGTCGTTCTGAAGCAATTGCCCCACGGCCATCCGCTCCGCACCGACCTGGAGGAGATCCACGCCGCCGGCGACCGGGCCGCAAATCTCACCCGCCAGCTCCTCGCCTTCAGCCGGCGCCAGGTGCTTCAGCCCGAAGTTCTAGACCTCAACGTAGTCGTGCTCGGCGTTTCCCGAATGCTGCGGCGGCTGATCGGTGAGGACGTGGTAGTGCGGCTCGACCTGGACCCGGACCTGAGTGCGGTGCAAGCGGATCGCGGCCAGCTCGAGCAGGTCATCATGAACCTGGCTCTCAACGCGCGGGATGCGATGCCCACCGGCGGCAGCCTGGGGATGATCACCTCGAACGCAAAGCTGACGAACGGCCTTCCGGGGGACCGCGGAAGTCTCCCGCCCGGGAACTACGTCAAGCTCGTGGTGAACGACACCGGCATCGGCATGGATGCCGTGACCCGCAGCCAGATCTTCGAGCCGTTCTTTACCACCAAACCCCAGGGACAGGGAACCGGCCTCGGCCTCGCTACGGTCTACGGCATCATTCAGCAGAGCGGCGGCGAAGTCGAGGTGGAAAGCGAGCCGGGGCGAGGGAGCTCGTTTACGATTTACCTACCGGTGGCAGCGCAGAGTCCTTCGGCCGACCAGCCGAACCTCGTGTCCGGCTCCGATGGCGGCACGGAGCTCATTCTCCTGGTAGAAGATGAGCCGAGCGTCCGGCGCCTCACTGCGAACCTGCTGCGAAACTCCGGCTACGCGGTTCTGGAGGCGAGTGGAGGCTGGGAGGCGCTTCGGGCGGCGCAGACCTCTCCCCGACCGGTGGATCTCGTTCTCACTGATGTCGTGATGCCGGGGATGAGTGGGCCGGAGCTGGTGGCGCAGCTCCGGTCGCAAGGCGAGGGAATTCGGGTGTTGTATATGTCGGGATATTCCGATGTCGCCGAGCGGCCCGGAATGTCGCTGGCGAGTTTCCCCATACTTCCGAAGCCGTTTACACCCGAGGCGCTGGGCCGAAAGGTGCGCGAGGTATTAGAGGCGCCGCTCAGGACGGAAAGGTCGTCCGCCCACTAGCTGCCCACCCGGCTGAGCATGCGGCTTACCCGGGTCACCAGCTGCTCGGGAGTGAACGGCTTCCACAGGACCTCCTCCTCTGACGGCGTCCGCCCCAGCTGCCCGCGCAGGTCGTGGTCGCTCGCACCGCTCACCAGGAGCACCGGCAGACCGGGCCGGATTCGTTTCAGCGCCTGGGCCAGCCGGTCTCCGCCGGCCCTGGGCATCACCAGGTCCGCAATCACGAGGTCGACCCTCCGTGCCTGGCGATGCATCAGCTCGAGGGCTGCCTCGCCATCGGCGGCTTCTAGGACGGTATAGTCCGCCAGCTCCAGCGACATTCGAATAATCCGCCGCACACTGGGCTCATCCTCCACCACCAGAATGGTCTTTCCCTGCCCGTCCGACGACGGGAGAGCAATGGTACCACCGGTGTGCTCGAGCACCCGCTCGATCGCACTCCAGAGCGGGTCCAGGTCTCCCTTGGCGACGACCTCGCGGACCCCCAGGTGCAGCGCCGCCTGTTCCATCTTCGGGTCGATGTACCCCGTATGAATGATGACGGGCGGGGGGTTATGCTCCGCCATCACCAGGCGAAGCTCCTGGGTGGAAGTCAACTGGGGGATGGTGTGGTCGAGCAGCACCAGATCGAAGGACCCTTTCCGGAGGGCCTCCAACCCATGTCCCAGGTCTGGGGCGATGGTAAGCTGGATTTGGCCCGGCGCCCTGGAGCTGAGCAGCGTCCTCACCAGCAGCCGGTCCACTTCGTCGTCCTCGATCAGCAGGATGTTAAAGGTCCTGGTTTCTTTCATATGAACTCCTCCGGAAGCATCCTGAGGTACCGGACGCCTCCGTAAGGTATCAGGGCAGTATTCCGCGCGCGCGGGGCCGCAGGCGTTCTGCTGGGTTCGCCGGGCGTCTCGGTGGTCATCCCGGTGGAACGATCTTGTAGACGCCTCCTTCTTCAGTGAGCAGATAGAGCTCGCCGGCTGCATCCTCGCCGAAGCTGGTCACGAATCCACCAGGCGCGAGAGAAGGCCAGCCAGTCTTTTCAGCGACAGC
>DASPKB010000160.1:0-2138 GCA_035628315.1 Gemmatimonadales bacterium
CTGCGGCGGCGGTCGTTGCGTCTCAGGCTCTGATTTCCGGCGCTTTCTCGCTGACCCGGCAGGCCATTCAGCTCGGGTACAGCCCGCGAATGAAGATCATTCACACCTCCAGCAGCACCATTGGGCAGATCTACATTCCAACGGTCAACCTCATCCTGATGATAGGCTGCCTGGGTCTGGTGGTGACATTTCAGAATGCCAGCGCGCTGGCCCTGGCTTACGGAGTTGCGCTGTCAGGCACGATGATGATCACGACAGTTCTGTTCGCCATCGTAATGCGGCGGCATTGGGGTTGGAGCAGGTGGAAGGTTGGCAGCATCACCCTGCTGTTCCTCATCGTAGACCTGGCGTTTGTCGGGGCCAATCTGCTGAAGGTCCCGGAAGGCGGATGGCTGCCGCTCCTGGTGGCCGCCGTGGTGTATCTGCTGATGTCCACCTGGAAGAAGGGGCGGGTTAGGCTCACCAACATTGTACGGGAAAATACGCTCCCAATGGAGCTGTTCCTCGAAGACATCCGGAGGCGGCAGCCGTTCCGCGTTCCCGGCACCGCGGTCTTCATGACCTCGGCTCCGGAAGGCGCTCCTCCGGTTCTCCTGCATCATCTCAAGCACAACAAGGTGCTGCATGAGAAGGTCATGCTCATGTCGGTGCACACCGAGGAAATCCCCCAGGTGAGCGAGCGCGAGCGGGTTGAATGCAGCGATCTGGGCGAAGGGTTCTATCAGGTGGTGGCCCACTATGGCTTCATGGAGACTCCCGATGTGCCGCAGGTGCTCGATGCGCTCAGCCGAGCCAAGGACAACGGCAAGGCGGTCCCGGTGAAGCTGGCGACTACTACGTTTTATCTCGGGCGTGAAACGCTGATTGCCACGCCCAATTCGAAGCCCACCAGGGCCACCGACGGCGCGGTGCTGGAAGGGCGCCGCATGGGCCGGTGGCGCAAGAAGCTGTTCATATTGATGACCCGGAATGCCCAGTCGGCTACGGCGTACTTCGGACTTCCTCCCAACCGTGTGGTGGAGTTGGGCGCGCAGATCCAGTTTTAACCCTCCTTTTCCTCGTACATCTCTTTCAGGCGATTCACCACGGCCGGATCAGCCAGGGTTGTCGTATCGCCTAAGGCACGTCCTTCGGCGATGTCCTTGAGCAGGCGGCGCATGATTTTCCCGCTTCGGGTCTTGGGCAGGTCGGCCGAGAACAGGATGTCGTCCGGCCGGGCGATGGCCCCAATTTTCTTTACCACGTGGTCCTTGAGCTCGTCTTTGAGCCTAGGTGTAGCCTGGTTTCCCTCTTTGAGGGTAACGAATGCCGCCAGCGCCTGGCCTTTGAGATCATGAGACCGTCCTACCACGGCAGCCTCGGCAACAACCGGGTGGTCCACCAGCGCGCTCTCCACCTCCATGGTTCCGATCCGGTGTCCGGCCACGTTCAGCACGTCATCAACCCGTCCCAGAATCCACCAGTAGCCCGCTTCGTCGAGCTTGGCACCGTCGCCGGCGAAGTACTTTCCCGGAAACCTGCTCCAGTAGGTCTGCTGGTATCGGGCATCATCGCCATAGATCGTGCGGAGCATGCCGGGCCACGGCTGCGTCAGAGTGAGAAAGCCGCCGCCTCGCTCCAGGCGCTTGCCCGTAGCGTCGACCAGCTCCGCTGAGACCCCGGGAAAGGGCACAGTAGCCGAGCCGGGCGTTGTGGTGGTGACTCCGGGGAGTGGGGTAATCATGATTCCGCCGGTCTCGGTTTGCCACCAGGTATCGACTATGGGACAGCGGCCACCCCCGATGTGCTCGTGGTACCAGATCCACGCCTCCGGATTGATCGGCTCGCCGACGGTGCCCAGGAGCCTCAGTGTCGAGAGGTCGTGACCGGCCGGATGCTCCGGCCCCCACTTCATGAAGGCACGGATGGCGGTGGGGGCGGTGTACAGCACCGTGACGCCATAAGTTTCCACGATGCTCCAGAAACGATCGCGTCCAGGCCAGTCCGGCGCCCCTTCGTACATCACCACCGTGGCGCCATTGGCCAGGGGGCCGTAGACCACGTAGGAGTGCCCGGTGACCCAGCCGATGTCGGCCGTGCACCAGAAAACGTCCTCCTCGCGCAGGTCGAAGACATAGCGGGTGGTTGCGGCAACATGG
>DASPKB010000161.1:0-10109 GCA_035628315.1 Gemmatimonadales bacterium
GAGCGCAAGGTAAGCTGCCACCACGTCGCGCACGTCCAGCAGGTCTCGCACCGGCTCCAGATTGCCTGTAGGCACCCTTCGATCGGAACCGGATCGAACCGCGAGCAGCCGCTCCACGAATGAAGGGACCACGTATCCCGAAGCTTGCCCCGGCCCGGTATGCGTAAAGGGCCGGGCCACGATCACCGGCAACCCTGCCCTCCGCCATACCTCGAGTGCCGCGACTTCGGCGCCGACCTTACTCGCGGCATACGGTGACTGAGGGCATGGAAGGTCGCTCTCGCGCCGGGGCTTTGGCGGGCCATTGCCGTACACTTCACCGCTGGATATCACCAGTACTCTCGGGCCCGACCTCGGATCGGAGGACGCTCCGGACAATCCGTCCAGCAAGCGAGCCGTTCCTGCCGCGTTCACCACCCAGGCGCGCCCGGGATCTTCTCGAGCTTCCCGGACAGAAGCGACGGCAGCGAGGTGCACCACCGCCTCATGCCGCTCTTTGACTACGGCGAGAATTGACGCCGGCTCCGTCAGCTCGAAGGGCACGATCCGCACGTCGCCCCGGGAGCTCACTCGATCCAGGACTGCTGCATCCGCGGTAGGGCGGCAGGCGGCCGTAACGCGGTGCCCCTCTTCCACCAGGCGAGTTACCAGGTGCTGCCCCACGAATCCATCGGCTCCGGTCACCAACACCCTCATGTGCGCCCAGCTCTCATTGACGGCCGCGGAGCCGCACCAGATCAGCGTCCACCATCATGCCCACCAGCTGGGGAAAACTGACTTTGGGGCTCCAGCCCAGCTCGCGTCGTGCCTTCGAGGGATCCGCCTGGAGCAGATCTACCTCGGCCGGACGAACGAAGCGCGGGTCGGTCTTGACGTAACGCTGCCAGTCCAGGCCCACGTGGCCGAATGCCGATTCGACCAACTCGCGCACGCTGTGGGTCTGACCGGTCCCGACAACGTAGTCGCGGGGCTCAGGCTGTTGCAGCATCAGCCACATCGCCTGGACATAGTCACCTGCGAATCCCCAGTCTCTCCGCGCATCCAGGTTGCCCAGTCGAAGCTCGGAGGCCAATCCGAGTTTGATTCGAGCCACCCCATCAGTAACCTTGCGGGTCACGAACTCGATTCCGCGGCGTGGAGATTCGTGGTTGAACAGGATGCCGCTCACGGCAAAAAGATTGTAAGACTCGCGATAATTAACCGTTATCCAATGGCCGTACACCTTGGCGACGCCGTAAGGGGAGCGGGGATAGAAGGAGGTGGTTTCCCGCTGGGGGGTTTCAGTCACCCGCCCGAACATCTCTGAAGAGCTGGCCTGGTAGAACCTGGTAGATGGGTGAACCAGGCGGATGGCCTCGAGGATGCGGGTAACCCCTAAAGCGGTGAACTCACCGGTGAGCACCGGCTGAGTCCACGAGGTGGGAACGTAGGACTGAGCCGCCAGGTTATACACTTCATCCGGCCGGGTCTCCTGCAATACCATGGTGAGCGAGTGCTGGTCCAGCAGGTCCGCGGCCATGACCTCTATTCGGTCCAGCAGGTGCTCGATCCGCTCGTAGCTGTGGTGGCTGGTCCGGCGCACGATTCCGACCACCTCGTAACCCTTGGACAGCAGGAGCTCAGCGAGGTACGACCCGTCCTGGCCGGTAATCCCGGTGATGAGGGCCCTAGGCACGAAGCGCCACCGCACATGGTTGTATCACTGGCATGCCCTCGTTACGTTTGGGGGCTTGTCGCGTTGACATCATTTCAGGGTGGAGCTTATGGCACGGGTATGCGCCGTGTGCGCCAAGGGACCGGTGACCGGCAACAATGTCAGTCACGCCAACAATCGAACGAAGCGACGTTGGTATCCCAATCTCCAAACGGTGCGCGTCCTGGTGGACGGTGTTCCCAAGCGGATCAGGGTATGCACGCAGTGCCTGAAGAGTAATCGGATCAAGAAGGCCAGCTGATCCTGCCGCTTCAGGCGTGAAAAAAAAGGGGACCCGAAGGTCCCCTTTTTCCGTATCCGCCCGCTCCAGATTACTCGGCAAGGAGCTCGATCCGTGCCACGTCGGCGCCGTCGCCCGGCCGATGACCCATCTTGAGAATTCGAGTGTAACCGCCCGGGCGCGCGGCGAAGCGCGGACCAATTTCGGCGAAGAGCCGGGTCAGGGTCTCGCGATCCTTGATGCGCCGCTCGACCAACCTGCGTGCATGCAGATCGCCCCGCCGCGCCAGAGTGATCAGCTTCTCGGCGAAGGGCCGGAGCTCCTTGGCCTTGGCCTCCGTGGTGATCACCCGGCCGTGCACGAAGAGGCTGGTGGCCATGTTGTTCAGCATGGCCCTCTTGTGACTCGAGGTACGGGAGAGCTGGCGACCCTTGGCGCGGTGCCGCATTAGATGCCGTCTCCGATGATGTTGGTCGAAGGCTGCACCACAGGGGTGACACCCGGGCGAACTACCCGGAGCTCACCGTCGGTTTCCTCGAAGCCCATGCCGAAGTTGAGTCCCTCGCGCTGGAGCAGCTCCGCGATTTCGCTGAGCGCCTTCTCTCCCACGTTCTTTACCTTGAGCAGATCGTCTTCGGAGAACTCCACCAGATCCTTCAAGGTCCGGATGTTCGAGTTCTTGAGCGAGTTCAACGATCGCACCGACAGCCCGAAATCATCGATCGGGCGGCTCAGCTTCTGGCGCAGGTTGCTTCCACCCGCGCCCCCGCCTGCCGCTCCGGTGTCCCGCATCGTCGGGACCTTGCCAAAGTCCACGAAGTACTGGAAGTGGACCTGGGCCAGCGCGGCGGCATACGCAATTGCATCTTCCGGGGTGATCGTGCCGTTGGTCTCGACCTGAACCGTTAAGCGGTCATAGTCGGTCCGCTGGCCGACACGGGTTTCGGCCACGGTGAAGTTCGCGCGGCGCACCGGATTGTAAATGGCATCGATACGCACCAGGTCGATGGGGAGCGAGCGGTCCGCCGGGTGCATCTCGGCTTCGACGTATCCGCGTCCCTTGTTGACGTAGAGCTCCATGCTCACGTCACGATCGTCCTGGAGAGTGAAGAGCAGGTGGTCCGGATTCTTGACGGACACCGACCCGTGCTCCTGAATGTCACGGGCATAAACCGGCCCGGCTCCCTCGCGACGGATGTGGAGGACGGCATCGTCAACGTTGTCGGCCAGTACCAGAGTCAGAGCCTTGAGCCGCTGGACAATCTGGTGGACGTCTTCGAGAACGCCCTGAACCGTCTGGTGCTCGTGCACGACTCCATCCAGCCGGAACCCCCATACGGCGCTGCCCCGCAGCGAGGAGAGCAGCAGGCGCCTCAGTGAGTTGCCCAGCGTGTAGCCAAAGCCCCGCTCGAGCGGCTGCAAACGGAATTCGGCGGCGTTGGGGTTGTCGTCCCGCTTTGTCATCTCGACGAGGTGAGGACGAACCAGTCCGGTCAGATCAATTGATGTAGTCACTTCGTGTGTCGCTCCAACGAGTCTAGAGAGTCTGGAGTCGAGAGTCAGGCCTCGACTCGGTCAAGATCAAACGCGCCGCTTCTTCGGCGGGCGGCATCCATTATGAGGAATCGGGGTGACATCACGGATGGACACCACCCGAAGCCCTACGGACGCCAGCGCCTGAATGGCCGATTCGCGGCCGCTTCCCGGACCCTGCACCCGAACATGAACTCGGCGCAGGCCCAGGTTCATGGCCTCGCGGCCGCAATTCTCAGCCGCGACGGTGGCGGCAAACGGCGTGGACTTCTTAGATCCCTTGAAGCCGGCCTTCCCCGCCGATCCCCAGGCGAGTGCATTGCCCCGCATATCGGTGATCGTGATCAGCAGATTGTTGAACGTGGCTGAAATGTGAGCGATCCCCTCGGAATCGACCACCTTCTTGCGCTTGGGACCCGGTGATTTCGCCGGAGCGGGAGCAGTCATCTTACTTCTTCGTCACTTTCTTCTTGCCGGCAATGGCGCGCCGGGGACCCTTCTTGGTCCGTGCGTTGGTATGCGTCCGCTGGCCCCGAACCGGAAGCCCGCGGCGATGTCGGATGCCCCGATAGCTTCCGATATCCATCAACCGCTTGATGTTCATGGCGACTTCGGTGCGGAGCGCACCTTCGACCTTGACCGAGCGCTCGATCATCTGCCGAAGCCGCGCGACTTCCGCATCTGATAGGTCGCGCACCCGGGTGTCGGGGTTGACCCCGGTCTCACCGAGGATCCGGCTGCTAGTGGGGCGGCCGATGCCAAAGATGTAAGTGAGCGCGATCTCGACCCGCTTCTCGCGCGGGAGATCCACGCCAGCGATACGTGCCATGCTCAGCCTTGCCGCTGTTTGTGCTTGGGATTGCGCTTGTAGATAATGCGAACCACGCCTTGGCGCTTGATGACCTTGCAGTGCTCGCAGATCGGCTTGACGCTCGAACGAACCTTCACTCTACTCTCCGTGGCAGGTTTGGGACCAGCACGGCAATATAGAAGTGCCCATCTAGTGAGGCAAGTCAAGACCTCGCTTCAACAAAGGGCCTCCTTACCCCACCACTCTGAACTCTACCAGCACCCACCCCTGCCTTCCCCGGCGATAGCCCAGAAGCAGAGCCTGGGTACGGATGTTCTGCGTGCCCGCCACCCGGTACTTCCGCTGGAGCTCAACGTAACCTCGGCCAGGGCCGACCTCACGGGCGGCCCGCACGATGGTCTCCACCTCCTGGCCTGAAGCCAGGAAGTCCGCTAGCAGCGCTGCGGCCTGGTCCGGAGCCAGCGCTACCGAGGGCTCCGCCCCGGGTAACTGGATCAGGATACGCGGACTATCCGCCACCAGGGCGGCGGGCTTGTGTCCAAACCACGCCTCACGGGCCTGCTCGGCCGCGGCGCCGAGATCGGAGCCTTGCGCCCGCCCAACTGCGGGCACCAGCGCGAGCAGCATTGCCATCAGGATGCGATACACCGGGTCTCCCTCATAAGCTCTTCCCACGCGAGCGCCGGGTCGGGCGCCTGAATGATTGGCCGGCCCACTACCAGATGTGTCGCCCCGTGGCCCACTGCGTCCTTTGCAGTGGCCACCCGAATCTGGTCTCCCTGGGCATCTGACTGTTGCCGGATACCGGGAACCACGATCGAGGCCTCCGGGCCGAGTCTCCGACGCAAAAGCGATACCTCGTGCGGCGAGCACACGAAACCCGATAAACCGGCCGCCGCACCCTGCAGAGCCAACCGCTCGACCTCCTGGCTGACATTCACTTCCATTCGGCCCACGGTCTCGGCATATGCGACAGCATCGTGAGAGGTCAGAACCGTGACGCCGACCAGCTCGAGCTCGGACCCGGCAGCCGACACCGCCGCTTCGAGCATAGCGCGGCCACCCAGCGTATGCACTGTCGCCATTGAAACGCCGATTTCCCGGGCGGCGGTCACGGCACCGGCCACGGTGTTGGGGATGTCATGCCACTTGAGATCCAGAAACACGCTGAGGCCTCGCCCGGTGAGCCCGCGAATGAATTCCGGCCCCTCACGGGTCATGAGGATCGAGCCAACCTTGACCCAGCGCAGCTGCGGAAGCCGGTCGAGCAGCGTGAGCGCATCGGTTCCCCTGGGAACGTCGAGCGCCAGAATGAGCTCAGCCACCTTGCATCTCCAGATCCCGGACGATGCGCTCCGGCAGCCGCGGGTCTGCCATGGCACCGGTCCCGATCGCTACGAGGGAGGCTCCGGCCCGAAGGTACTGCCTTACATCGGGAGCGGAGCGAACACCTCCTACCCCGATTACGGGCATGTCGCCGGTACGATCCAGGATCCGCGTTACGGCAAGGACCCCGAGGGGCAGGAGCGCAGGGCCGCTGATTCCTCCGTTCCCCTGGCCCAGTCGGGCACGGCCATCGGCGTGCCATAGCATGCCCGGCAGCGTGTTGACGGCAGTGATCGCGTCAGCACCTGCGTCCCGGGCCGCGACTGCGATGCCGCCGATATCGGGAAGCAGAGGCGAGAGCTTTGCGATCAAGGGAAGCCGGGTCTGCGCCCGGCAGGTCGAGATGATGCGTTGTACGCAGCTGGCATCGGCCCCGAACTCGATGCCCCCAGCTGATGTGTTCGGGCAGGAGAGGTTCAGCTCGAAACCGGCGAGACCCGCCACGCCGTCCAGCCGCCGGACCACCTCGCCATACTCCTCGACGGTAAAGCCCACCACGTTGACCAGGACCTGTGCTCGCCGCAGCCGTCCCCGCAGCCATGGGAGGTGGTCGCTTCGGACTTGCTCCAGTCCCGGGTTGGCCAGTCCGACGGAGTTCAACATGCCGCCGCGAAACTCGGCGACTCGCGGAGGCAGGTTCCCGTGCCTGGGCTGTAAGGAGACTGCCTTGGTGACTATACCGCCCAGCCGGTCAAGATCGACGACGCCGTCGAGCTCACGACCGAAGCCCGCGGTACCGGCGGCAAGTAGGAGAGGATTTTGGAAACAGCGGCCGAACAGCTCTCGCGAGAGGTCCGACCGGATCACTGTGGCTCGGGGACGTTCGACCCGCCCGTCACGGGCTCGGGCCGGCGCCGGGGAGTCACACCCGGCCGCACGGTGCGGCGTGTCGCGGGTGGCTTGCGTACCACCAGAGAGGCAGCATAGGCACCCAGGGAGTCCTCCAGCTGACGATACTCCGGGGTAGCCCCGCCGCGGATGGTGCCGAGGTAGGGACTGTCGTAGTACTGGAACTCGAGCATGAACCGGCCGGTATCAGCCCACGCCGGATTCAGCTGTTGCGTCGCCAGAATGGCCTTTGGTGCGTAAGGCGAGGAAGGCCACTGCTCGAAAATCCGGCGGAACAAGGATTCGGCCAGGCGGGGAGCCTCCAGCACGTCACGGGTCAGCTCGGCAGCCAGAAACAGGCGCAAGTCTCCTCGAACACTGTCCGGGGTAACATTGGTTGCGACTCGAGTGACTTCCTCAGCCGCAGCGCTGAGCTGGGCGGTTTCGTCCAACTCCATCTGGAACCGGGTGGCAAGCACCTTGAGGGTATCCGCAATCGACGCCAGTTCCGGGGGCGTGCTTACCCGCTTGAGATCCAGTTTCACCAGCTCGAGACCTATGATCGCTGCCTGCATGCCAACAGCCCCGGCTTTCAGGGCCTCGCGAAACCGCTGTCGGGCACGCTCGGGGTCGATGGCCGCCAGACGGAGTCCGTCTTCGAGCAGCATCCGAATGTGAGATTGAGCATTCCGGCTCGGCAGACGGCGCATCCTGTCTACCAGGTTGGATGCGGCCGAGGGGTGGTGCTCCGCCAGCGCGACGACCAGTGAATCCCAGCTCCTGGTGGTGTCGCCCTCAGCCATGAGAGAATCACTGAGCTCCAGAGCCTCCTTAGTTCGTCCAACGCCAGCCAGAGCCAGCACCCGCTCGTGCTCCGCTCGCAGCTCGTGTTGGCCTTCCAGCATCCGGAGCGCCTCGGCATGGTGTCCAGTCCGGCGAAGCAGTCGCGCCTGCTGAAATCGCGCTTCCTTCCGGCGATCCGGATTTTTGCTGTCGACAACTTGGCTAAAAGCCGCACTGCCGCCGGCAAGGTTTCCCCGCACCAGATGACACCGGCCGGAGGCCAGCAGTGCTTCCTCGACCAGATCGGCATTGCTGCTGGCCATTGTCAGGCGGCCAAGCGGGCCCATTGCCTGTTCGCACTGCCCGAGGCGCGCAAGCGCGATCCCGCGCAGGAGCCCGGCTTCCTGGGCGTACTTGCTGGTGGGATGGCGCACAAGGACCGACTCGGCCTTGGTGGCCACCTGCCCCCAGAGTCCATTGGCCTCGAAGGTACGGCCTTCACGCTCCGCCCTGCGCGCCGAGCGCGCCAGGCGGTTGGCGTTGTACATGCCATTGTAGTAGACACACCCACCGAGCAGCCCGGTGAGGCTGGCAGCAGCTAGCAGACTGAGCGTCAGCAGCCGGGCTCTCATGTCATCCGCCCGTTTCCACGACAGGACTGGTCTTGCGTTGATACTCCAGGAGGTACTCGACAATAGCATCGGCGAGCGCCGCTGCAATCGCCTTCTGACTGGCAAAGGTGGTCAGGAGCCGTCCGTCCTCCGGGTTCGTGCTGTACCCCAGTTCGACCAGAATGGCCGGTCGCCGGGCGGTGGTCAGGACCATGAATCCAGCCTGCTTCACCCCCCTGCTCTCCCCGGTATGAACAGTTCTGAGTCGCCGTTGCACCAGTTCGGCCGCACGGGCCGACTCTCTGAGATGCTCGTTCAGCTGCAAGTCTTTCAGGATGAAGTCGAGCCCTACACCAGTGGGACCCTCGGCAGATCCGGCTTCAAACCGCACCGCCTCGTTTTCCATCTGGGCAACCCTGGCAGCGTCTTCGGTACGGGCCTCCGCCAGAAAGTAAGTCTCGTAGCCTCGGACGTCGGTGTAGCCTCGGCGCCTCGCCAGGGAATTTACGTGTAAACTCACGAACAAGTCACAGGCTTCAGTGCAGAAGCTACCCCTATCCCCCAGGGCGATGAGCGTGTCGGAGGTGCGGGTCATTTTTACTCCGACGCCGCGCCGCTTGAGCTCGTTGCGCAGGAGAATTCCAATCTGTAGCGTCACATCCTTTTCCCGAGTACCCCGGGGAAAGAAGACCCCCGGATTTCCCGGATCTATGCCTCCATGCCCTGGGTCGATGGTCACGATGTGCCCCGGACGCAAGCCGTTCGGAAGCAGCTTTTCCCCCGCGCCAGGAGCGCGCGTGACTTCTCGACCGGCTGGTGCGCGAGCGACGGGAGGCTCCGGGCTCCCGGCAACGATCAGGCGAGCGCGGCGCCCGTCGTAGCGGTACCGATCAGCCAGATGTGACGGCAGGATTTCGGCGATGAACTGAAACGGCAGGTACAGAGTGTCCCGCGCTACCGATGCCGATGCGGCCATGGGCATCAGGCGATCGCTGAAGACGTATACCGGCGCGCCCACCAGAAAGCGAAAGGCCGACCGGGCCACGCTGACTTCAGCCCATCCATCGGCAATCCGGGAAGATCCATCCAGAGCAGAAAGGAGAAGGGGGGCCGCTACCACTGGAGCGCCAGTGGCGTCGACCCGTACGGGAACTCGAGCCTCACCCCGGGAGCCGGCCACGGTAATCATGGCTGGTGCCGAGTCCAGCGCTCCCCCCAGCGCGGAGGCGAGCAGAAGTCCAATCACCGCCGGCCTCGAACGGAGACAGCCCGGGCTACCTCCCGTTCCTGGATTTTACGCTTGATGGTCTCCCGCTTATCGTGCTGCTTCTTGCCCTTGCCCAGCGCCAGGGCCACCTTCGCCCGGCCATTCTTGAAGTACAGCTCCAGCGGCACGAGGGTGAGCCCCCGTTGCTCCACTGCACCAATCAGCTTCTCGATCTCGCGTCGGTGAAGCAGGAGCTTGCGGGTGCGAACCGGGTCGTGATTGTAGCGGTTGCCCTGTTCGTAGGGGGTGATATTCATGCCTTCCAGGAAAACCTCCCCGTTCTTCACCCGGGCATATGCCTCCCGAATCGAGGCCTTGCCACTGCGGAGCGATTTGACCTCAGTCCCGGTCAGCACGATGCCAGTCTCCCAGGTCTCCAGGATGTGGTAGTCGTGGGTCGCCTTGGGGTTCCGGGCGACCGACTGTTTCCGCTCGGTGGAGGGAGTGCTGTCGCGGCTCACTGGGGTATCCTAAGCAAGATCCTAAGCAAAGGATAAGCCAGGACGGGAAGGAATGCCGAAGGCGGGACTCGAACCCGCACGGGCTTGCGCCCACTGCGCCCTGAACGCAGCGCGTCTACCAGTTCCACCACTTCGGCGAGGGCGAAAACCTAATACCGCGGCATCCCCACTTCAATGCGATCGGCCCAGGCGTCGATCCCGCCCGCGAGGCTGCGGACCCGCCCAAAACCGGCCCCTTTCAGCAGAGCCAGTGCCTTCATCGAGCGCGCCCCATGGTGGCAGTGCGTCACGATTTCAGCATGGCCATCCAGCTCGCCGAGCCGTTCGGGCAGCTGGCCCAGGGGAATGAGTCGGGCGCCGTCGATATGGGCGATGTCCCACTCGTGGGGCTCGCGCACATCGATCAGGACGAGGTTGGATCCCTTGCGGGTCATTTCATCCCGCAGCTCTTCCGCCGTGATCTCGGGACCATCATAAGCCGGCTCTGAGCCGATG
>DASPKB010000162.1:0-2075 GCA_035628315.1 Gemmatimonadales bacterium
CAGCCTTTCACGGATGAGGGCGCCCTGCCTTCACCCGGGCCGGTGTTCATTCACCGGCATTCGTGCTCGCGGTACGACGATTTCGGCTTGCCCGAAAAATTGCGGCCCCTGCCGTTGGTTGTGGAGGGCTATGGCCAGGCCGGCGCGCTTCTGGTTCAGCGGCGGGTCGGCCCCGCGGCATTCGAAGACGTACTCGATGAGGTCATGAGGCATTCCGGCATTCGATATGCTCATCTGCGCAACGCCGAGGCCGGCTGCTTCATTGCTCGGATCGACCCGGCCCCGGAAAGCGACTACTCCTCCCGCCAGCGCAGCTGAAACTCCAGTTCGTCCTCTCCGCCGGCGCGCTCGTGCTCGATGTTGAAGGCGACATCGGCAGGGATCCGCAGCCGCTCGCCGGCAACCTGGATGGTAAAAGCCGTATTCGTTTCGAGGGCGTCGGCCAGGCGCCGGAGCTTGGCCACAAATTGGGAGCGGGAGTAGTTGCGCTCGAGGTCACGGCGACGTTGCCGAGGCATATGAGTCCAGATAGAAGGTTCGTCAGCTCGGGTGCGGCCCAAGCAGATGGCTCACACCCAGTGCGCACAGGTAGAGGCCAACCCCGAACACGCTGTGGGTCGCAAGACTCTTCAATCTCGCCCCGGTCGGATTGGGGGTTCTCGCTGACGCGACGCCCAGGCCGAGCGAAGGCTGCATGATGAAGAAGGGGAACACGACGGTGGCGAGGCCGTAGAGCAATGCTGGCGGCAGGGTCGGCCGGGCGAGCCATTCACCCGATGCCAGCCAGACGAAACCCAGCGCGAGCGATACGCCAATTGTGTAGTGGGCGATCCAGCCGACGGTGCACTCGTAAGACTTTTCCGGCGCGGCGGCGATGCTCGCATGGCGAAGGGTGCCGTCCGGCATGTGGCGTACCCAGCGTCCCAGCAGACAGTAGTTCAGGGAGCGAATGCCGAAGGCTCGCCTGAGGAAAAAGTTCCAGAGGTCCATCACCAGCGTCGCGCCCACCCCAATGGCCATGGCACCTAAAACGGTGTGCACCTCCATGATCATGATTCTATCACACTGCTGTCCTGACTGCCCGATCAATCCTCACTCGGGCGTAAACTGCTGGCGCGCCACCACGGTTATGAAGCCTTCCTGATTCAACCGGGTAAGCTCTACGATGTGTGGCACTGGACTGAGCGGCGCTGTATCGGGGGCTCCGGCTCCCTCCGGGACCACTCCATAGCGAATCGGAGATCGGATTCCGTTCCGGGTGTCGCCCATGGAGAGATACCACCGGATCAAGTCGGTCTGCAGGACGGTAAGCGTGTAGAGATCGCAGTCAGCCGGAGTCCAGGAAAACTCCAGGTACGGGGTAGTACGGACGGTCACTGATAGTGGAGGATCACAGCGGCCGAATTCGTCGGGATCGCCTCCGCACCCGGGTGCGGCGGCGAGTACCAGGGCCAAAAAGAGCCGATAGTGTCGCATCATCGCGGATCACTTGCCCCGTTGGGCCGCTCATTTGCGAGGACTACCGACGTTTCGATCTGGCGGTCTGGAATGGACCAGTAGGTTCGGAGCAGACGGTCCTTTTCGGTTCTGGGAACCACATTGAACCCGTTGCGGCGGTAGAAGTCGATGGCCCACGACGCTGCCGCCCAGGTACCGATGAGGATTGGTTTTTCGGTCAGACATTCGACATGGCGCAGCAGGCGAGTGCCCACTCCAGAGCGCTGCGACGTGGAAATGACATAGGCGTGGCGCACCAGGACAACTTCTCCCTTATCCTGCATCCCCATTACGCCGACGATCCGCCCTTCTATCTCCGCCACCCAGAACTCCACGCCCTGCCGGATCTCTCTACTCAGCTCCTCGTCCGACATATAGGGATCGTGCCAGCAATCGGCCGGAATGACCCCGCGATAGACCAGCGCAGCCTGGTTGATGATGCCCAGGATGGCATCGAAGTCTGCCGCGCTAGATATCCGAATGTCCACCCGCGTCCGCCTGGTTTAGCCGTTCTCCTCCTTACGACTCCGGACGTGCAGCCGCCGAGTCTGCCTCGATTTCATCTTCGGAGCGCTTGG
>DASPKB010000163.1:0-5527 GCA_035628315.1 Gemmatimonadales bacterium
CCGCGAAGGGCGCGGGCAAACTCCTGTGACCGCACATCAAGTGGCGTTAGGTGAAATGCGTGATCGTCGCTCATGTATGCCGCTCCCCAAACAGAACCGTGCCCAGGCGGATGATGGTGGCGCCTTCCTCTACCGCAACGGGGAAATCACCCGACATCCCCATCGAGAGCTCTGGTAGTGCGTGCCCGGAGCGCTCCGCCGCGTCTCGCAGCTCACGCAGAAGTCTGAAGGCGCGCCGCTGTTCCGCGGTGTCCTCGGTCAGGGCACTCATCGTCATCAGACCGCGCACCTCTATTCGTCGCAGCGCCAGAAGCTCATCCAGCAGCACGGGCAAGCCATCAGGCGAGACTCCACCCTTCTGGGGCTCGTTCGAGCAGTTGACCTGCAGCAACACCGGCTGCCGCTCGCCTTCGGGAAGGCGACGGTCGAGTTCCACGGCGAGATCCTGCCGGTCGACCGAGTGAATCAGGGCGAAGCGGCCAGCTGCGTGCCGGGCCTTGTTGCGCTGCAGTGAGCCGATCAGGTGCCAGCGTGGCGCTTCTCCACCCAGCGCCTCCTGCTTCTGCAGAGCCTCCTGGACCCGGTTCTCCCCAATGTCCTGTAGCCCGGCCTTGAGCGCCGCTCGCACTGCTTCCGGACCATGGGTCTTGGTCACGGCGACGATGCGGACCTCATGATGCCATCCAGCCTGGGCCTGCCGCTGAGCGATCGTATCGCGCACGGCGGCCAACCGGGCCGGAAGGCCTGGGAAATCCATAACCTTCTAATTTACCGGGGGATGCCTGCTTATTGAAGGCGGGAAAGTCTGCTTACTCGGTTAGCGTGTCCTCTCCCCGTAACCGCAATTCCTGCAACGCGGCTCGAAGAGACGGGTTGGGTGACAGCTGGATCGCCCGGTCGGCGGCACGCGCCAGCTTGTCCCGCTGCCCCCGAGCACTGTAGGCGTACGCGAGCTGGGTGAATGGAAGCGAAAGTGTGGATGCGATGCTGGCGCTCGTGCTTTCGAGAGTGGTGACATCTCCCTCGAGCAGCCCTCCGTAACGATAAGTCTCCCACACCAATCGCTCAGTCGTTGGCATATCCAACGGCGCACCGGCCAGGCGCCGGGTGTCTATCGCCGGCGAGGTCGTGTCCGGCAGGTTGGGCCGGAGCACAAACCCGAGAGCCTGTTGGACGACGTATTCACCAAGCCCGCCGAACTCCCTACCGGCGGTTATGGCCCAGACGATGGGCCTGCGGCTCACGTTCTGCTGAACCACGCTGAGTGTAAGAATGTCGTTCGGGAGGAGGAAGCTGCCGCGACGCAGGGTACGGCTGAGCGGACCGAGCGTGACGCGCTGATCCTCCGGCACCACATACCCGTTCATGGCCGTAGCGATCACCGAATCTGTCATGGTATGAAGCCGCTGGTCGGGCTGCGGCCTTACCGCGCCCTGCCATATCGGAGGCAGCGTCTTACGGTCGAGCGGCCGGATCGGATTGTCGCGCAACTGCCGCATGTACCAATCAGTATTCGCGAGCGCCAGGCAGATAACGGTCACGTCCTGCCGGATCCCCGCTACCTCCTGCGCCCACCAGAGCGGAAAGGTGTCGTTGTCGCCGAACGTGAACAGGATGCCGTAGGGCGGCACCGTGTTCAGCATGTTGTACGCGAAATCGGCTGCCAGCGTTGCGTCAGGGCCATGGCGCCGCGAGGCGGCTGACCAGTTCAAGCCGATGGGAACAAGTGCGAGAGCCAGGGCGGCGGGCGCCAATCGGCGGACGCTCCCTGCTCTGGCCCAGAGCGAGCGGGCCAGCGCCACCAGCCCCATGCCCGCCCACAGTCCCCAGACGATGAAGCTGACAACAAAGAAATAGTCCCGCTCCCGTACCTCGTGTGCCGAGGCCTGGGGGTAGGTCTCGAACCACCGGCCGAAACCAGGCCGGAAATTCATGTACACCACGAGCCCCGGGCCGGTCACCATGAAAAGAGCGAACAGGAGCCACCAGGCGGGACGGTCGGCCCGGCGCTGCGCAAGCGAGCCGCGAACTCCGAGCGCGGCGTACAGCAGCGAAATGATCAGCTGACCGGAGGCCGCAACCGACTTGGCCCACTGCCAGGTGAAGTACACCAGGTAGTCCGCCATCTGAATTCCCAGCAGTGTGAGTGACCGTCCCGGGTTGTCCGGGCCGTGGGCCACCGTTGGATCATCCAGGGGCGTGCGCGGCGGATACTGCGCCCGGCGAATGACGGCGAGAAGCGCGTCAAATGTGGCGGGTGCGGCTTCGTTGATAGGAGGATTCTGCGCCGATCGGATGTAGAGGTACAGGTAAGGCGTGATACCGATTGCGGCGATGCCCAGAGTCAACAAGGCAAAACCTCCAGCGCCGCCGCTGGCGGCATAGATTGCCGCACCTGCAAAGCACAAACCACCCAGCAGGATGAGTCCCGTGCTTCCCAGCCCGGTTCCGATCAGGAGTGCCCAGACGCCCGCAAGCACGGCCACCTGCCCCCACTCGGTCCGGCGCAGCCTGGGATCCGGTGCGGGTTCGCTCCGCAGGGTCACCACCATGAACATGATGATTGCGGGTCCGACAAGGAGTGCCAGCAGATGGTTGCCGATGGAGATGCCGGCGAGGTACACGATCAGCAGGAGGAGCCTGGGCGCGCGGCTGGTCACGCGATCCCGGCGCCAGAGGTGAGCCAGCCAGCTCATCGCCGCGATCGTGAACGTCGCAACGGCGTACACCTCGGTCTCGTTGGAGTTCTGCCAGTTGGTAAAGGTGAAGGCTCCGAGCAGCGCGGCGGCGGCACCCCCTGCCAGGCGGAGCACGCGGGCAGCCTCCCCTTCCAGGTCACGGGTCATCGCACGAATCGATTCGTGCGCCACGAGAAAAAAGCAGCCCGCCGCCAGTGCACTCAGGAGCGCGCTGAGGAAGTTGGTGCGGAAGGCATACTCGCCGAAGGGGAACACCAGCGCCCACACATGGGCGATCATGACGAAGAGTGGGGTGCCGGGCGGATGCGGAATACCCAGCGTCTTGGCAGCAGCAATGAACTCTCCAGCGTCCCAGAAAGTCACTGTGGGAGCCAGGGTCAGCACATACACCAGCAACACCAGGGCGCTCACACCAGCCGCGGCGGCATAGGGTGGACGTTCGGCCACTAGGCTACCCCACCAAAAGCATGCGCCAGTGCCAGAGATTCACGGGCGGCCGCGACTGCATGTACCCGGAAGAGCCGAGCTCCCCGGTTGTAGGCCAGAGCACAAGCCGTTGCCGTTACCCGGTCCCGGTCCTCAACCGGCAGCCCGGTTACCGAGCCGAGGAAACGCTTCCGGCTCGGCCCCACCAGGACGGGGCGACCGAGTGCCTGAAGCGCGGCGAGCTGATCGAGCAGTAGAATGTTCTGCTCGACAGTCTTGGAGAATCCAAAGCCGGGATCGACCACGATGGCTTCCATCGCTACGCCGACGGCGGTTGCGCGCGCGAGCGCTTCGCGCAGCTCCCGCACGACCGCGCCCACCACATCGCCGGCGTAGTCCGCATGGGTGTAGGAGGCAATCTCGAGAATTGAGCCTCTGGAATGCATGAGTATCACGCCCGCCCGGGCCCCTGCTACGACTCCAGGCATCTCAGGATCCAGTCGCATGGACGAGACATCGTTCACGATGGCCGCGCCGGAATCGAGCGCGGCACGGGCAACGGAAGCCTTTACGGTGTCGATGGAGATCATGACCTCCGGCCAGCGCTCGATCACCGCCTGGATGACCGGGACTACCCGCCGCAGCTCTTCCTCCGGCGGCACCTGCTCGGTTCGGCCCGGCCGGGTTGACTCCCCTCCGACATCCAGGATCGTGGCGCCCTCAGCCAGAAGAACTTCCGCCTGCCGAAGCGCCGCGTCCACTCCGGCAAAGCGGCCGCCGTCGCTGAAGCTGTCTGGTGTCACGTTGAGGATGCCAACCAGAACGGGCTCGTCGAGCGAGACGGCACCCCGCGAGGTTTGCCACCGGGTGGGGGGATCGGCCGGCAGGGCCAGACCGATTCCTGCTGCCAACTCCGCGAGAGGTCCTGGGACGCTCCAGGGGCGAGCCAGCACACTCAGCCGGGAGCGGCTCCCGGCGAGAATTGCCCAGGTATCTCCGGTGAGGACCTCCAGGCCGAGCCCACCTGCAAAAGGGACCAGGGCCTCGAGTGCTCCCTGGTCCAATCCAGTCAAGTGAAAAGCTGTGGTCTCAATTCCTACGGCTGCATTTTCGGCCAGCGCTTCCTGCCAGCCGTGTGAGCGGAGCGCCTCGCGCACCGCTCGGGAGGAGTGAAGTGCCAGCGGCGTAACATTCACGCGCCGGCGGGTTCGGCAGGTGGAGCTCCAAGAATGGGTGCCCGAGCCGGTGTGGCACCTGGCTTGGCTGCAGTGTTGGCGGGCACCGGTGCCGGCTCGGCGGGCGGCAGACTTCGCGGCGGAAGCGGCTGATTCTTCACCAGGCGATCGAGATCCTCGCGATCAATGGTCTCTCGCTCGAGCAGGGCCTGCGCGATTCGGTCGAGCAGCTCCCGGTTATCACTGAGAATCAAGGTGGCCCGGGCGTAGGCCTCGTCCACCAACCGCTTGACCTCATCATCCACCATCTGGGCGGTACGCTCGGAGATTTCCCTGCGTTGCGCAAACTCGCGGCCCAGGAATATCTCCTGCTCCTTGTCGCCCACTGCCAGCGGCCCGATGAGCTCGCTCATGCCGAACTGGGTAACCATGCGCCGCGCAAGACCGGTAGCGCGCTCGATGTCGTTGCCCGCCCCGGTGGTCACCTTGTCGGCGCCAAACACGATCTCCTCAGCGACACGGCCCCCGAAGAACATGGCCAGGCTCCCGATCAGCCAGTCCTTGGTGTAGTTGTGCCGGTCGACCTCGGGTAACGACGCCGTGAGTCCCAGCGCCCTGCCCCGAGGCACGATCGTCACCTTATGAATCGGGTCACTGCCCGGAATCTTTATGGCGACGATAGCGTGTCCCGCTTCGTGGTAGGCGGTGAGTGTCCGCTCTGCTTCGGTGAGCACCAGGCTGCGGCGTTCGACGCCGAGCATCACCTTGTCCTTGGCGTCCTCGAAGTCCTGCATGTCGACCAGGGTCTTGTTGCGCCGAGCTGCCAGCACCGCGGCTTCGTTGACCAGGTTGGCGAGGTCGGCACCAGCCATGCCCGGAGTGCCCTTGGCGATCGTGTCCAGACGGACGTCGGACGCCAGCGGGATCTTTCTGGTGTGCACCCGCAGAATGCCCTCGCGGCCCCGCACGTCGGGCGCATCCACCACGATTTGCCGGTCGAAGCGGCCCGGCCGGAGAAGCGCCGGGTCGAGCACGTCGGGGCGGTTGGTGGCGGCGATCAGGATGACGCCGTCGTTGGATTCGAAGCCGTCCATTTCGACCAGAAGCTGATTGAGCGTTTGCTCCCGCTCGTCGTGCCCCCCGCCGAGCCCGGCGCCCCGGTGCCGGCCGACCGCGTCGATCTCGTCGATGAAGATGATGCAGGGCGCGTGGGCCTTCCCCTGCTCG
>DASPKB010000164.1:0-2993 GCA_035628315.1 Gemmatimonadales bacterium
GCGAAGACGAAGATCCGTGCGAGCTGGCTGTCGACCACGACCGCGGCGTAGCGGGGATAGGCATCGGTGAGCCGCGCCAGTTCGTACAGCTGCGGCTGGTTGTAGACGTAGAGCCGGTGCTCCTTGACCGGCGCGTCGAGCTGGACCGCCTCGAAGAAGTCGTCCGCACCGGCGCAGGCGAAGATGGCGACCCCGTTGGCGGAAGGGTGGAGGTTGTCCCGCACCCAGGCCTGGATCCGCTCGACGTCCTTGTCGTAGCTCTCCCGGTCGGCGCTGTGGGGCTCGAAGGTGCGGCCCCGGGCCGGCAGCTCCCGGCGGAGGAACCGGTCCACGTCGTCCTTGCCGTGCTGGTCCGGCTCGGCGTTCAGGTACAGGCTGATGACTGGAAAGGTGGTCGGCGGGAAGGACACCAGCCGTTCAAATTTCTCCTGCAGCAGCGTGGCCATGCGTTCTCCTCGGAATCTTGATG
Source organism: Gemmatimonadales bacterium (assembly GCA_035628315.1). GTDB lineage: Bacteria > Gemmatimonadota > Gemmatimonadetes > Gemmatimonadales > GWC2-71-9 > CAVVWJ01. Next base: position 470 of record DASPKB010000164.1, read on the forward strand.
GTCCGCCGTATACTGGATGGACTCGAATGGCATATCGGTGAGTAGGATCACGGAGCCGCTTCGATATGATCGATATATTCATCATAGCCATAATGCGCAAAGCCCTGAAAGGTCTCGGTGCTGCTCACCGGGGCCTTTTTTATCCAGGAACACTTTTTAGAGAAGCCAATACGTAATGGCGCAGACACCTCCCTGGTATTCAATCCGCCAACGTGACGGGAACGTGTACCACGACGACGACCAGTGCTCCTCCGGAAGAAAGATCGAGGAGAAATACCGCACGAAGGGGCACCGGTGCCGGCAGCGCTGCCGCGAGTGTGCCAGGCTACGGGACCCGGCCCGGGTGTCAGCTCGGCATGCTGAGTTGATGCCACTCTGAAAGACCGTCAGAGCATCCGCTGAACTAGAGGCTAGTGCTGTCGGCTGGCGATAGCGGCCGCTCGGCCATGAGCGCCAGCAGGTGATCATCCGGATCCCGGAGAAACACCATCCATAGCTCGTGGTCCGGCAGCCGTGCGATCAGGTGGGGCTCATCCACAAAGGTGGCCCTACGGGAACGCAGCGCGGAGTAGGCAGCATCGAGATCGGCCACCCGGTAGTAGATCACACCTGCCGGCGTGCCGGGCTCCCCCTGCTGTTTCTGGGCAAGCATGATTCGCACCTCCCCGCACTTGAGGAAGGCGAGCCCTGGCGGCGCCTGAAACAGAAACTGGAGCCCCAACACGTCCCGATAGAACACCAGGGCACGCTCTAGATTGGCCACTGGAATCGCCAACTGCCCGACGGCGAGAGGTCCTGCAAAAACACCCACAGTCAGAATCCGGTCACCAGACGAGGAGTGGAGACTTCACCGCGACGTCATATCCGAACTGCTAGGCAGACTGTAGCGAGCACCCGGTTCGCGTGCTTTCAACGTAACGCCTTCAAACTTTCAATCGTACCGTCCAGCCGCGGGTGTTCTCATTTACACCTTTTGCCTCCGCTCCCTTGCGTTTCTCCTCCGCTCTTATATACTGAACCATATGGTTCAGTATTCAGCTCACCTCGACCGCGCTTTTGCCGCCGTTTCGGATCCCATCCGCCGAGGCATTCTCGGCCGTCTGGGCCACGGCGATGCCTCTATCAGCGATCTCGCGTCCAGCTTCGACATGACCCTGACCGGCATGAAGAAGCACGTGCGGATCCTGGAGGAGGCCGGCCTCGTAACCACCGAGAAGGTCGGACGGGTGCGCACCTGCCGGCTGGGACGCGAGCGGCTGGCGCCGGAGGCGGCCTGGATGCGGAGCTACGTGGAGATGGTGGAAGCTCGCTTCAACCGGCTCGAGCGCTTGCTCGAGCGAACCAAAGGAGAGACCTCATGAGCACCGCAACGAAATCAGGCCGCAAGGCGACCGTGACCACACCGGGTGACCGGGAGATCCGGATCGAGCGAATCTTCGACGCACCCCGCGACCGGGTCTGGCGCGCCCACACGGATCCCACGCTACTGGCGCAGTGGTGGGGACGGGGCAACAAGCTGGTGATCGAGAAGTTCGAGTTGGAGCGAGGCGGCCACTGGCGGTTCGTCGAGCACAGCGAGCAGGGGGTGCACGGCTTCGAGGGCCGGTTCCGCGAAGTCACCCCTCAGGAGCGAATTGTGCAGACTTTCGAGTGGGACGGAATGCCGGGCCACACGGTGCTCGAGACCCTAGAGCTCCAGGACCTGCGCGACGGCCGCACCAAAGTAGTGGCCACTTCGCTGTTCTTCACCACCGAGGAGCGGGACGGCATGCTGCAGTCCGGAATGGAGCAGGGCCTCAGCCAGAGCTACGAGGCGCTGGACCGGTTGCTTGCGACTATGAAGTGAATCGTTGGCGGCGGTTTTCATCCGACACCGATCCACCCATTGTTCAGGGACCTCACGAGCAAGGTCCCGCATGAGACCCACGGCACGCGCCCGGCAGAACCCGTTGCTCAAGACGACGGCAAAGCTCTGCCGCCAGTATCTCAAGTGGTTCGGCAACGGAAGCTGCAAGCCCGAGCGCAACGGGGAGCGTTGGCTGCTGCAGAGTCTGTCGCGGGAACAGATTCGCACCGTGCTGGATGTCGGCGCGAACGTGGGCGGTTGGTCACTCATGGCGGCAGAGCTGCTGCCGCAAGCGACCATTTACGCGTTGGAAGTTGTGCCGGGCACAGCAGCGAGGCTAAGGGCACGGGCGGGCCAGCACGATCGGATCAAGTGTTTCGAGCTTGGCCTCGCGTCGGAGACTGGAACGATGAGGATGCAGTACAACGAGGCCGCGAGCACGCACTCCACCTTTACCGACTATCCCCACATTGGGTTCGGAGAACGCATCGAGTGTCGGGTGATGCGGGGCGAAGAGTTCCTCGCCCGGGAGGGTATCGATCGGGTAGATTTTCTCAAGCTGGACGTGGAAGGCGCGGAGCACCTGGTGCTCGAGGGCCTGAATCAGCACCTGCGCCAGGGAAAGGTGCGCTTCATACAATTCGAGTATGGGCGAGTCAACATCCTCACCCATTTTCT
>DASPKB010000165.1:0-6677 GCA_035628315.1 Gemmatimonadales bacterium
CGCAACATCAACTACACCAACGTCTGCGTCGCCGATTGCAAGTTCTGCGCATTTTACCGCCGGCCCAAGCACCCCGAAGGCTACGTCCTGAGCTTCGAGGAGATCGGGGCCAAGATCGACGAATGCAAGGCGATCGGCGGAGTCCAGATTCTGCTCCAAGGGGGCCATAATCCCTACATTCCGTTCGATTGGTATCTCGAGCTGATGCGCTACATCAAGCGTTATCATCCAATTCATATCCACGGTTTCTCGCCCTCGGAGGTCGTCTTCTTCAGCGAACGCTTCGGACTGTCGGTCGCGGAGGTGGTGGGTGAGCTTCGCGCGGCCGGGCTGGACAGCATTCCTGGGGGTGGAGGCGAGATTCTGGTGGACGAGGTCCGCGAACGGGTGGCCCGGAAGAAGGCGCAGACTGAAGAGTGGCTCGGCGTACAGGAGGAGGCGCATCGGCAGGGGATGAAAACGTCGGTCACCATGATGTACGGCCTCGGTGAAACCAATGCCGACCGAGTGGAGCACTTGCTTCGAGTTCGAGACCTTCAGGCCAGAACCAGCGGTTTCACCGCGTTCATCTGCTGGCCGCTTCAGCCAGAAGGTACTGAGATGGCCGAGCAGGTGAAGACCGATGCGGTGAGCTATCTGCGTACGCTGGCACTGGGCCGCATTATCTGCCACAATGTGCCGAACCTCCAGTCCTCCTGGGTGACTATGGGCCTCAAGGTGGGACAGATCGCACTCCGCTTTGGCGCCAATGATTTTGGCAGCCTCATGATGGAGGAAAACGTCGTCTCGGCGGCAGGTACGACGTACCGTGCCACCATCGAGGAGATGGAGCGGTGCATCCGGGATGCAGGATACGAAGCTCGCCGGCGACGGCAGGACTACTCCATCATTGAAGAGCCGGCGACCGTCGCGGCATGATCCGGGTAGGCATCGGCTACGACTCGCATCGGTTTACGGAGGGTCGTCCGCTGGTGCTGGGTGGCGTCACCATACCTCACGAGCCGGGGCTGCAAGGCCACTCCGATGCAGATGCAGTGGCCCATGCTCTCATTGACGCCATGCTGGGTGCCGCGGCGGCCGGCGACATCGGACAGCTTTTCCCCGATAATGATCCGCGCTGGAAAGATGCCGATTCGATGGAGCTGTTGTCTTCGGCGCACGGCGTCGTACGGGGCCGCGGCTATGCTGTGGCCCAGGCCGACCTCACAATTATCACCGAGCGACCCCGCCTCAAGAATCACCTCCCCGCTATGGCTGCCAGCCTGACCCGGTGCCTGGGCACGCCGCCCGGCACCGTGAGTTTGAAAGCGAAAACCAACGAGGGCATGGGATTCATCGGCCGCGGCGAAGGCATTGCGGTCATCGCCATCGCCACTCTGGAGGCCCGCTGATCGATTCGCTGCTGGAGTGGCTTGCGACCCTGCCACCTGTCGCAGTCTATGCCGTGCTCGGCCTGCTTGCCGCGGTCGAGAACGTCATCCCACCGGTGCCGTCCGACGCCGCTGTTGCACTCGGCGCCTTTCTCTCGATCCGTGGGCTCACGACTCCCGTGGGGGTCTTTGTCGTAACCTGGGTCTCCAATCTTGCGGGGGCCGCCGCTGTCTACCTCATCGCCCGGCGGTACGGCCGTCGACTCTTCGCTACTTCGACCGGCCGCCGGCTCCTCGCGCCCCGATCGCTGGCAATTATCGAACGGGAGTACCTTCGATTTGGCGTCATCGGGATTTTCATCAGCAGGTTTCTTCCCGGTATCCGCGCCGTCGTTCCTCCTTTCGCCGGACTCATTGGTCTCAGTGCTCTTCGCACACTTGTTCCGATGGGTATTGCCTCAGCCATCTGGTATGGTGGCATCACGATCCTCGGTACGGTCATTGGGTCGGAGTGGGACCGCATCAACCGTATCATCCTGAGCGTCAACCGCACGCTCGCTGTGGTAGCCGTGCTCATTATTGCCGCAGCGGTGATCTGGTATTTGCGCGCGCGACGCAGGCGGCAGCGAGAACGGGTATGGTACGCAATCGAGGACGCGATTGAGCCGGCTACGCCGTCGTTCATGGAGGGCTCAGATATCGCCGAGGGATCTGCACGCCAGGCAGCAGCCCTCCTGGTGCTCGAGCTGGCGTACGCTGATCCGGCGCTCACCGAGGCAGATCGGGAGCTGGTAGCCGCCCACCTGCGGGACCGCTGGGAGCTCGATCATTCGGGTGCCCCGACCCCCCAGCCCGAGCACGAACGGCAGACCCGGTTTGCGGAGTATGCCAGCCGTTTGCGGCGGCGGTTCGGTCAGAAGCAGCGGCTTGCGTTAGTCGAGCGAATGTGGGCCGTTGCGTTCAGCGATGGGGCCATCGGTCACCACGAGGAAAGGTTAATGCACCTGGCCGGAGAGCTGCTGGGCCTCGGCAAGGAAGACCTCGTCGAGGTGCGGACCCGCCTCAGGGCCCGTCCGGAAGCGTGACCACCCCGGCAGTTCGGGCGCAGGTCGACCGGGATTTTTGGTTGGAGAGCTTCCGGGATTACCTGGCGCTCGAATCCGGGCACAGCGCCAACACGGTGGAGTCCTATCTCCGCGACCTCCGCCGACTCGGTGAGTTTGCTACCTCCCGCGGCGTAAGAGAACCGGGAAAGCTCACCCGGCCGTTGCTTCGAAATTTCGTTTACCTGCTCAAGGACCTGGGGCTCAGCCCCGCATCCATCCGCCGGGCAGTGTCAGCCATCCGGACATACTATGGATTTCTCGTCGGCGAAGGCCGGGTGGAGGACGATCCCAGCGACCGGCTGGAGAGTCCCCGCCGTGGTCGGGTACTGCCCACAACCTTAAGTGTCAGTGAGGTCGAGGCACTCCTTGGCTCCCCCCGCGTGGAGGAGCCGCTCGCCTGGCGCGACCGCGCGCTGCTCGAGCTGGGCTATGGTGCAGGACTCAGAGTTTCCGAGCTATGCGGGCTGGGGCTTACCGACTTGCTCCTCGCCGAGAACCTGGTGCGGGTATTCGGCAAAGGAGGAAAGGAGCGCTTGATCCCAATTGGCCGCAGCGTGATCGGTGCAGTTTCGGTTTATCTCCATACCATGAGGCCGGAGCTGGACAAGGGGAAGAGTCGCGGACGAGTACTCCTGAATGCGCGCGGCCAGCCGCTCTCGCGTGTGGGAGCGTGGGGTGTGGTCAAGCGGGCCGCCGAGCGAGCCCGGATCACCAAGCGGGTGACTCCGCATACCCTTCGTCACAGTTTTGCCACCCACCTGCTAGAGGGTGGCGCAGATCTCCGGGCAGTGCAGGAAATGCTTGGCCACGCCGACCTCTCTACCACTCAGATCTACACCCACGTCGACCGGGAGTACCTCCGCTCGGTGCACAAGCAGTTTCACCCCCGGGCCTAGGCTAGCGCCAGCAACAAACCTCACAGCGCAATTCCGGCCGACGCCGGATCGGTGCGCTCGAAAATCTTGCCCAGCCAGTCAACAATGAGCGCTGCCTCAAAGCCGATAAGGGCCAGCCCGAGAAGGCCGGCAGGGATGGTAGCCCAGTTCTCCAGTGCGCCTCGCAGCAGGAGAAAGGCGCCGCCGCCTATAGCCACCGGCATAATCAAGGCAACCGCGAGCAACGCCATGAATGCAATCATCATCAGGAGGTTCTGACCCAGAACTTCGACTCCGCCGGCCCGGCCCGATCCCAGCCGGACCCAGGCTGGATAGAGCAAAGCAGCGCCGTTCTGAATCAACATGCCCAACAGGTTGACTGCCGGTAGCACGACCACGCTTCCAAGCAGCAGGAGTGTGCGCTCCTCCAGATCGGGCTCCATGTTCTGGTTTCCGAGAAACGCTAGGTAAGCGATGCTCAGCAGGCAGAACTGAATCATCGTCAGCATTACGGTCGATGCTCCAGCTTCGGCCAGAACCACAGCCCAACCACGCAGCGGATAGCTGCGGAGCAGATCGAGCTTCAGCAGGTCGCCCCGAAGATCGTTGCGTACATACTGCGGCCCGGTGACCACCAACAGCGCGGCCCAGAACGCCGCCAGCCAGCCGGCAATTTCCGCCAGAGTACTCTCAGGATCGAAAGACAGGGCACTGACGATTACGCTCGCGACCGCCATGATCAGCACTGCATTGCGAACTCGCTTCATGCGGGTGCTCGCCACCAGGTTTTTCCAGAGAATGGCCCCGGCGGGCCAGCCATTGGGCGACAGCCGAAACAACGGAGGCGTGATCCGGGATGGCCGACCTTGCTGGGGGTCGCCGGCTCGGCGTCCGCCGGACAATGCCTGAGCCCGCCGCAGTGATGCCTCCGCTGAAGCTTCTTCGAATGCCGTATCCGAGCGTATCACCCAGATGTAATGCAGCACCATCAGCACCACGGCTGGGCCGATTGCTGCGAGCCACTCGGCCGCTGACTGTGCGGTCAGCGGTCGGACCATCATGCGGAAGGGATATGTAAGCATGCTGGGGACCGGTCGAGTTGCAGCATCGGCGAGCGCGGACAAGAAGGTTCGCACGTCGTAGCCGCGGGCGCTTATCAGCGCAGGCAGTGCGTCCAGAACGCTCCAGGCAAATCCCACCAGGGCTATGCCGAGAACCGCGAGCGACACCAGACGGTGGCGCAGTCCGAATCTTCCGTGTTCCGAAAGGCTGGTGCGGACGAATGACGCACCCAGTCGATGAAGTGAGAGCGTAGTCAGGAGCACCCAGATCGACAGTGCACGGAGCCAGGAGGACGCCCCGAATCGCTCCCGGGACAGAATCAAGGTCCAGAGCAGAGCGTTGAAGAGGATGAGTATCTGGCTCCGCAGCAGCTTGAATTGCACCAGGTCACGCCGGGAGACCGGTCCAGAAAAGAGAAAGGACACTTCTGCTGGAGTAAACGCGAGCACTCGCCGCTCCACCCCGAAGATCCACCCCCACGCTACGGCGCCCAAAAGGGCCAAAGCCCCGATCAGCTCGAGTAATCGGGGCTCGAGCTCGGCTCCTGAGGTGTGGGCGGGCCGCTGAGCAACAACGACGAACCACAGGTAGGCGCCGCCCAGCAGCAGAGCGAGGAGGTAGCGAGGGCTTCGGAGCTGGCGAATCTGCCGAATAGTCCGATTGTAGGCCGAGCGCCAGACCAGGTAGCCGAATACCCAGATCACCGCTCGCCAGGCTCGCCGTGGCCGATCAGCGCTAGAAAGACATCCTCGAGCTTCTGCGAGCGCAGGTCAGGCCTGGCCGCGAGAATTTCTTCCATGGTCCCGAAGGCGATGGCCTGGCCTCGCCGCATGATCAGGACCCGGGTGCAAATCTCCTCCACCAGGTGCAGCAGATGCGAGCTCAGGATGACGGCGGTACCGGCTTCGGCCCGCTTTAGGATGGTGGTCTTCATCCGGCGGATGCCAACCGGATCCAACCCCGTGAGTGGCTCATCCAGCAGCAGCGCCTCGGGGTCGTGCAGCAATCCACAGGCAATCGCCAGCTTTTGCTTCATTCCCCGCGACAACTCCCCTGGCAAAGAGCTGCGCTTCTCGGCCAGATCCAGTTCGGCCAACAGACCGGGGATGCGTTGATCTACCGGCCCGAGCCGGTAGAGCCGCGCGACGAACCTTAGATGTTCCTCGACGGTGAGATATTCAAAGAGGTGGGGCTCGTCTGGTATGAACGCGAGGGCCGACTTTGCCGCGACCGGGTCCCCCGCCAGGTCATGGCCGGCAATGCGGATTTTGCCGCTCGTCGGAATAATGATCCCGGCGATACTGCGGATGGTGGTAGTTTTGCCCGCGCCGTTGGGGCCCACCAGCCCCAGCACCTCCCCGGACCCCACAGTAAACGAGAGGCCCTGGACTGCAGGGAAGTTGCCGTACAGCTTCTGCAGGCCATCAACCTCGATCACGTACTCCCCCCGGCGGCAGGGAACCGCTGAAACTTTCGGTGCTTGCAGTACGTCACATATCGAAACATATCACCCGGGATCGGGGCGAGGCGGAATTTATGCGAAACTACTGGCTACGAATCGCTCTCGGGGCGGCGGCCATCTTCACTGTCGGGATGATCGGGATTACCCTTGCCCGTCAGGGCGTCAGTCACGTGCGCGGAGTGGTTGAGGGTAGTGGCCCCATTTCGCTGTCCATCCCGTTTCTGTCCTTCAATCTGAACGGGCAGAAGCTCGGCAGGGTCAGTCGGGTCATGCTCCTGCGCGAAGCACCAAAGAAAATCTCGGCGGTGGAGCTGGAGATTGCACTTCGGGATTCGGTCGTAGCTCGTGGGCTGGAGGGCTGCCGGCTCGCTGCCAACTTCGAGGAGCGCGGACACTCGCCCGGTGCTTCGGTCAACAACCAGCGATTGTCGTCCGGCGTGTTCTCTTGTCTTACGGTCGAAGACTCTGCTCCGGATTTTCAGGAATTCGGCCGGGCAGTATTCCAGCCAGGTGATGTGAGTGTACCGTTGTTGCTGCCCAATGACATGGTCGACGATCTCCGGCAGGGTGAGTACGACGGCCAGGCGGAGGACTCCATTTCCGCAGCTGCGGAAGCCTTTGGCGATTCCATCGCCGAGGTCATGGAACAACGCGCTGATTCCATAGCAGCTGCCGCTGAGGAACGGGCGGACTCCATCGTGGCAAGGAGTGAGCGGTTGGTCGACTCGCTCCGGCTGGAAGGAATTCGCCGGGCAGATTCCGCGCGAAGAGTGGCGGGGCGCAGCAACGACCCCGATACGGT